>JAPPHP010000296.1 GCA_028821035.1 Gammaproteobacteria bacterium
GCCACGGCCGTGTCGTTGACCACCTTCAGGAACGGCACGACGCCCTGGGACTTGCCGTTGGTCCCCTTGATGTAGGAGCCGAGGGCGCGCACCGGCGTCCAGTCGTTGCCGAGTCCGCCCGCCCACTTCGACAGCAGCGCGTTGTCGCGGATCGCGCTGTAGATGCCGTCGAGGTCGTCGGAGACCGTGCTCAGGAAGCAGGAGGAGAGCTGCGGGCGCAGCGTCCCGGAGTTGAACAACGTCGGGGTCGAGCTCATGTAGTCGAACGACGACAGCAGGTTGTAGAACTCGACCGCCCGGGCCTCCCGGTCGTCCTCCTGCACGGCGAGCCCCATCGCGACGCGCATGAAGAAGATCTGCGGCAACTCGAAGCGGGTGTCGCCGGAGTGAATGAAGTACCGGTCGTACAGCGTCTGCAGGCCGAGGTACGTGAACTGCAGGTCGCGTTCGGGCTTGAGCGCCCGACCGAGCGCCTCGAGGTCGAAACGCTTGAGTTCGGGCGCCAGGAGTTCGAGTTCCACGCCGCGCTCGACGAAGGCCTCGAGAGCCGGGCCGTAGAGCGCCGTCATCTCCGTCTGCGTCGCCCGGTGGTCGGCCGCGTCCGGGCCGCGCACGTCCAGGAAGGCGAGGGCCTCGGTGCGGAGTTCGTCGAGCAGCAGGCGCGCGGTGACGTACGTGTAGTTCGGCTCCTCCTCGACGAGCGTCCGCGCCGCCATGACCAGCGCCGCGCTCACGTGCTTCTCCTCGATGCCGTCGTACATGTTGGAGCGGGCCTCGGCGATGATCCGCTCGGCATCGACGTCGTGCAGGCCCTGGCACGCTTCGCTCACCAGGGTCTGGATGCGGGCCGTGTCGAGGGGACGGGTCTCGCCGTCCGCCCCGACGACGGTCAGCGCGGGGGCGGCGTCCGCGTCTTCGCCGGACCCCTGCCGCTCCGCCCGGATGCGCGCGCGCTCCTCGCGGTAGAGCACGTAGTCGCGCGCCACCTTGTGCTCGCCGGCGCGCATCAGGGCCAGTTCGACCTGGTCCTGGATGTCCTCGATGTGGATCGTGCCCCCGGAAGGGAAGCGCCGCTGAAAGACGCCGGTAACCTGCGTGGTCAGCACGGAAACCTGTTCCCGGACCCGCGAGGACGCGGCCGCCGTGCCGCCTTCCACCGCGAGGAAGGCCTTGGCCATGGCGACCTCGATCTTGTCGTCGGCATACGGGGCGACAGTGCCGTTGCGCTTGATGACGCGCAACTGCCCGGGGGCCGTGGCGGCCACGGAGGGGGTGATCGTCGGGATGGCCGGAACTCTCGTCTCCGGATCCGGAGTTGCGGGGGCGCCGGTGGATTCCGTGACCGTCGGTGTCTGCATCGATCCAGGGCCCTCCTGCTATCGGTTTTTCAGGGTGTTGTCGGGTGGCGTCCCGGGGGCCGCCGTCACGCGTTGATTATCCTCGATACACCCTAGATGTCGTGTTTGCGAGCGCACAAGACCACAACATAAAGCGTTTGGATGCAGGACACAAGGGGAAAAACTCTGGTCAACCTGTGTGCGTTGCGTGTTGAAACGGTGGAGATCTGTGGACATTTCGCCTGGTGGGCGGACGGTGGATGAAGCGCTTCCGACAAGCCGGTTTATGTACGAATATACAGTATCCCTTGCACCACGCAAGGGCCTTTTGGCGAGTCGCGGCCGGCGGCCTGTTACGATCTTGCGCCTAGCTTGAGGGAGCCATCCATGCCGTACGTCCTCGCGGTCGATCAGGGCACGTCCAGTTCGCGCGCGCTGGTGTTCGACACTTCCGGCGCCGTCGTCGGGGTCGGGCAACGCGGCTTCGACTCGACGTTCCCGGCGGACGGCTGGGTGGAGCAGGATCCCGAGGTCATCTGGCGAACGACCGTGGACGCCGTCCACGACGCCCTCGCGGCATCCGGCGTCGCGGCGGGAAGCATCGCCGCAATGGGGATCGCCAACCAGCGCGAGACCACCGTCGTCTGGGATGCCGAGACCGGACAGGCCATCCATACGGCCATCGTCTGGCAGGACCGGCGCACGGCGGACCGCTGCTCGGGCATGGTCGACGAGGGCGTAGAGGCCGGCATCCGGGAGGTGACGGGCCTCGTGGTCGACCCGTACTTCTCGAGCACGAAGCTCGCCTGGCTCCTGGAGCGGGACGGCGTGCGCGCAGCGGCCCGGGCCGGCCGGCTCTGCTTCGGCACCATCGACAGCTTCCTGATCTGGCGGTTCACCGGCGGGCAGCGCCACTGCACCGACGCGACGAACGCGTCCCGCACGCAGCTCTACGACATTGCCCACCATGCGTGGAGCGACACCCTGCTCGACTACTTCGATATCCCCGTCGCGCTGCTCCCCGAAGTGAAGGACTGCGTCGACGACTTCGGCGTGTGCGACGCATCGCACTTCGGGGCGGCGATCCCGATCCGGGGCGTGGCGGGCGACC
>JAPPHP010000380.1 GCA_028821035.1 Gammaproteobacteria bacterium
TCGGACGACGACTGGCTCGAGACCGATCCGGGCAAGGCCTGGATCAGGGTGCTCTGGACGCAGGGGGAGACCGGCCGGCAAGCGGGCATCTACCGTTGGAAGAAGGGCTACGCCGCGTCGTCGCACAAGCACATCGGGGCGGTGTACGTGTACGTCATCAGCGGCAGCCTGCAGGTGCGCGACAACATCCTCGAGGCCGGCGATTTCCTGTTCGAGCCGAACGGGATGATCCACCACAAGACCGAGGCGCTCGAGGACGTCGACTACCTCATGCTCGCCGACGGCCCGGTGATCGGGTTCGACGAGGACGGCTTCACCGGCTATTTCGGGTGGGAGGAACTGCGCCGCCTGCAGGCCGCCGCCGCTCCGCCGGCACCCGTTCGGGACGCCGCGGAGTAAGCGGCGGCAACGACCCCGCGCGGGCCCTGCGGAGGCCTGCGCAAACCGCGGGCTGGCGTCACTTCCAGCCGCCTCTCCCGGTGCTACAATCGAGCGGCACTGCCTGACAGGAGGAGGCAAATGCCACTACCGCAAGACATCACTCCGTTCGACGAGAACCTCTCCGACACCGTGGTCGCAGCCTCGGACGACGACTGGCTCGAAACCGAGCCGGGCATGGCCTGGGTGAGACTGCTCTGGTCGCAGGGCGAGACAGGTCGTCACGCCGGCATCTACCGCTGGAAGAAGGGCTACGCGGCCCCGTCCCACAAGCACATCGGGGCGGTGTACGTGTACGTCATCAGCGGCACGCTGCAGGTGCGCGACAACATCCTCGAAGCCGGTGACTTCCTGTTCGAACCGAACGGGATGATCCACCACAAGACCGAGGCGCTCGAGGACGTCGACTACCTCATGCTCGCCGATGGCCCGGTGATCTTCTTCGACGAGGACAACTTCACCGGCTACTTCGGCTGGGAAGAGCTGCGTCGCCTGCAGGCCGGGGCGGCCCCGCCGGCAGCGGCCCAGCACGCGGCGGGATAACGGCCGTCACCTGCTGACAGCCCTTGGGTGGTCCGCCAAGGATTGAGCGGACCGCACCGAGGGCACCACGGCCGGAGCCCGCAGGGGTCATTCGGCCGTCTCCCTCGGCGCTCGCCATGCCGAGCGTGGGTGTGTTTTGTTTGCGCTGGCGCACCGGTTTCAAGGTGGCGGGGCCTCTAGTGGAGGATGGCCTGCGCGCGGTCCTGGCCTCGCCCCCAGTCGAAAACCGCTACACGTTGCCGGACCTGAGGGTAGGTGACCCCAACGACCCCGACCCGCTGGAGCAGTATTCCTGGCCCGAGTTGCGCGAACTGATCCACGGCGATCGGGGCACGGGGTGATCGCGGTCGACACCAGCGTTTTGGTCTACGCGCTTCTCGCTGTTTCCCGAACTGTGCACCCGACCCCTTCGGCGCCGTGCACTGACAATCCAGGCAGCGCCGCTCAACCGCTCCGCAACCGGTGCTCGAGCACCATCTCCTCGGTCAGCGCCGTTCCGAAGCCAGGCTCCGTCGGCGCCAGGCAGTCGCCGTTCTCGATGACCGGCGTCATGGCGTCGAGGATGGGGGAGCCGGCGGCGAAGCTCTCGGCCATCGTACAACTCGGCGCGGTCAGGGCGATGGGCAGACCCCAGGAACTGCCGCCGCGATGGGGCACGAGTTCGAGCCCGGCGTCCTCGACGAGCTTCGCGATGCGCCGCGCGGCAGTGAGGCCACCGCACCACGTGATGTCCGGCTGCAACACTTCCGCCGAGCCAAGCCGGACCAGCACCTCGAAGCCATGCTCGGTGTACTCGTGCTCGCCGCACGCCACGCGGGTCCAGGCCGGCCCTCCCCCACCGATGCGGTCCACGAGTTCCGCGTAGCCGAACACGTCGTCCGGGGACAGCAGTTCCTCCATCCAGTAAAGCCGTGCCGGGCGCAACCGCTCGGCGATCCCCACCGCCCAGTCCACCGTTCCCCGGCGCGATACGCTGTCCGTCATGAGGTTGCCATCCGGACCCAGCGTCTCGCGGGCGGCGAGGACGTGGTCGATGGCGGCCTGGGTCTCGGCGGCGGAGGTTTCCGGCGCGATGGGCAGCCCCACCTTGAAGTTCCGCACGCCCGCGCGCTTGCCCGAAGCGATGTCGCCGCCGGTCTGGTAGATCGGAATCCGCGCGCGCGGTTCGCCGCCGAGCATCGCGTGCACCGGCTTGCCCGCGTACTTTCCGGCAATGTCCCACAGCGCGTTGTCGACCGCGGAAAGCGCCATCGGGAACAGGCCCCGCCGGCCGTAGAAGAGCGCGGAGGTGTACATCTGGTCCCAGAGCCGTTCGACCTCACGCGGGTCGGCGCCCACCACGAGGTGCCGCAGGTGGCCGTGGATGATCTCGACGGCGGCGCTGCCGCCGGCCCCCATGCCGAACCCCACGATGCCCTGGTTGGTCTTGACCACCGCGA
>JAPPHP010000331.1:0-1380 GCA_028821035.1 Gammaproteobacteria bacterium
TTCGACGACGCGGTGGGCTTGAGCGGCCTGATCGTCGCCAAGCTCGACGGCGCCGCGCGGGCCGGGGTCCTGTTCGCGATCGCGGCGGCGCTGCGGGACCGCCCCGCGCCGCTGCCGGTGTACTTCATCGGCGTCGGCGAGGGCGTGGACGACCTGCGCCCCTTCGATGCGCGCGAGTTCGTCGAGGCGCTCCTCGCCGAAGAAGGTCATGGGTAGCGTCGCGTTCCGCAACGTCACCAAGCGTTTTCCGAACGGCCACGAGGCGCTGAAGGACGTCACCGTCGCGGTGGCGGAGGGAACCATGGCCTTCATCCGCGGGCATTCCGGCGCCGGGAAGACGACGTTCCTGAGGCTCCTGCTCGGGATCGAGTCCCCGACCCGGGGCCAGGTCGTCGTCAACGGCGTGGACATCGCCAAGTTGTCGCGCCGGCGCCTGCCGCGGTACCGCCAGCATCTCGGGGCGGTGTTCCAGGACCCGCGGCTGCTGATGCACCGGACCGTGTTCGAGAACGTGGCGCTGCCCCTCCGGGTCACCGGCACGGGCGAACGGGATATCGGGCGGCGCGTCCGGCCGGCCCTGGAGCGGGTGGGGCTCCTCGAGAAGGAGGCCCACCTGCCGGTGTTCCTCTCGGCGGGAGAGCGGCAGCGGGTCGGCATCGCGCGCGCCGTCGTCAACCGGCCGAAGGTGCTGCTCGCGGACGAACCGACGGGCAACCTCGACCCGCACCTTTCGCGCGACGTCATGCGGCTCTTCCTCGACTTTCACCGGGTCGGCACGACGGTGATCGTCGCGAGTCACGACCACGGGCTCATCGAGTCCCTCGGCATGCGCGTCATCGAGCTGGATCACGGCACGCTGGCGGGCGAAGGCGAGCGGCGTACGGGCAGCCGTGGATAGGCAGGCCGACCCCTGGCCGGCCCATCCCCGGCCGGCGTTCGCGACCGTGCGCGACCACGCGCGCGTCGCCGGCGAGAGCTTCCACTTCGTCAGCTCCCGGGTGGGCGCCAGCCTGGTCATATGGCTGCTCATCGGCATCGCGCTGGCGTTGCCGGGGGGCCTGTATCTCGTCGAGCGGAACCTCACCGGCGCGATGGATCGCTGGGAGGGACGGGTCGGCTTCTCGGTGTACTTCGAGCCCGCCTCGGGTGCGGCGGGCGCGCAGGCGCTCGCCGCGCGGCTCGACGCATTGCAGGAGACGGAACGCGTCTGGGTGGTCACCCCCGAGGAGGCGCTCGAGGAGTTCCGTGGCCATGCGGAGCTGTCGGACGCGCTGGACCTGCTCGAGGACAACCCGTTGCCGGCGAGCGTCCGCGTCAGCCTGGCGGACGGCGTCTCGTCCGCGACCATTGCGAGACTGGCGGCCGACGCGGGCGCCGCCG
>JAPPHP010000331.1:1390-2414 GCA_028821035.1 Gammaproteobacteria bacterium
GGGGGTGTGTCCCTCTACTTTTGCTATTGGGGGGGCCTCGGGGGGCGCCGCCGCGTCCGTGGGGAGGTCGTCATCGAGACGGCCTGGCTCGAACGCCTCGCGGCCATTGCGGCGGCCGTCGAGCGCCTGGGGTGGATGCTCGCGGGGCTCTTCGGCCTCGGGGCCGCGCTGGTGACCCTGTCGTCGGTGCGCCTCGCCATCGAGTCCCGGCTCGAGGAACTCCGCGTGCAGAAGCTCGTCGGCGGGACGGACGCCTTCGTTCGGCGGCCGTTCCTGTACCTCGGCATCATCTACGGCGTGGGCGGGGGCGTGCTCGCCGCCGTGCTGAACGCCGCTGCCCTGCTCGCCCTGGAAGGTCCCCTGGGCACGCTCCTGCAGGGATACGGCCAGGACTTGGAATTGACGGGGCTCGACCACATATTCGCAGGAGTGCTGCTGGGAATCGGCGCGTTGCTCGGCGTGTGCGGGGCGATGGTCGCTTCCAGGCAGCGCCTGCGCGGCCTCGAACCGGTCTGAGGCGGCGTCGCGGGGCGGCCGCAGGACGGACCGAGGATTAGCACTTGCGACCGGAGAGTGCTAGGATTCGATCCAGGTGTTACCGGAGGTATCGAAATGGCCTCTAACGTACTGTCTCTCGACAGCTTGTCGCCAGGACGCGACCTGGACACCTACATCCAGACCGTCAACGCGTTTCCCGTACTCAGCGCCGAGGAGGAACGGGAACTCGCCGAACGCTTCTACTACGAGCAGGACCTCGACGCCGCGCGCGAACTGGTCCTCGCGCACCTCCGTTTCGTCATCCACCTCGCCCGCAGCTACTCCGGCTACGGCCTCCCGCAGGGAGACCTGATCCAGGAAGGCAACGTCGGGCTCATGAAGGCCGTCCGGCGGTTCAATCCGGAGGTCGGCGTGCGCCTCGTGTCCTTCGCGGTGCACTGGATCAAGGCGGAGATTCACGAGTACATCCTCCGCAACTGGCGCATCGTCAAGGTGGCCACCACCAAGGCGCAGCGCAAGCTCTTCT
>JAPPHP010000348.1 GCA_028821035.1 Gammaproteobacteria bacterium
GTCCATCTCCTCCGGCGGCGCCACGTCCTCGATGGCGGCGTAGCCGTGCTCGCGGAAGTGCGCGAGCGCGGGGCCGAGGCCCAGTTCGTCGATCCGTTCCTGGAGGTGGTCCGCCACGTCCAGGGGCCCGAGCAGACCCTTGCTCTTTTCGACGCTGTCGAGCAGCGGCTTGAGACGCTCGTCCGCGCCTTGCATGAAACGCCTCGCCTGTTCGGTAACCGCACTTCGTTCTTCTACGGCTTCGCTCATTGCATGTCCTCCAGAAAATCGATGTCCGTCAGAGCTGGTAGCCCACCTCCAGCCCGAGCTGCCTTGGCGGGAACCAGAACAGGGGCGTGTCGAGGTAGCTGCTACGGCCGCGCAGTATCTGGTAGTTGTCGACGTTGGTCGCGAAGGCGGCGATGCGCCACTTGTCGTCGGCGCTCCGCAGGGTGACCCGGGCGTTGGTCCTGCGGTAGCTCGGCAGCGGGCGCAGATTCGCGGTGTCGGCGAACTGCTCGTCCACCCAGGCCCGGTCCGCGTGCAGCACGGCGGTCCAACCCCCGGTGAGCGGCAGGGTGTAGTCGACGGCCAGGGATGCGGTCTGGTTCGGGGCGAAGCTCATCTCGTTGCCCTCACCACTGTACGTGGAGAACTCCGGCCCCTGCACCACTTCCGTGGTCTTCGCGTCCGCGGCGAGGCGGATGTAGAGGCGCTCGGTAGCCAGCACGCCCACCTCCAGCTCGAAGCCCTGGACTTCGGCGCCGCCGGAGTTGGTGTTGTAGACGTCGGTTCCGGGGGTCCAGGGCGCGAGGAACGGGTCCGCCTCGACGACGATCATGTCGTTCCAGTCCAGGCGGTAGGCCGATGCGAGGATACGTACGCGGCCGTCCCAGAGGGTGGTCTTGAGTCCAAGCTCGTAGCTCTCGACGTCGTCGCCGTCGAAGAACCGATGGGACAGCGACACCTGCTGGGCCTCGCGCAGGACGGGAATGAAGGGTGACCCGCCCGCCGCTTCCGCGGCCTGGATCTGGATCTCGAGCTGCCGGTAATTGAACGCCATGTGGTTGTTCACGTTGCCGGGGCGGAAGCCGGTCGCATAGTTGAAGTAGAGGAGGAGGTCATCGGTCAGGCGCCAGGACAGCACGAACTTGGGCGACACCGGCGAATCGTCCGTGCCCGAGTCGGTGTTGGAGAAGTACTGCTCCATGTCGGAGTACCGCAGGCCAACGGTCACTTCGAGCCGGTCGGTCAGGTCGTAGCTGATCTCGCCGAACAGGGCGTACTCCTCCAGCAGGTCCGTGTGGGTGTTCGCGGGCACCGTGAGCAGGGGGTCGAGGAAGAGGCCGAAGATCTCGCGGCCCGGGAAGTAGTTGGCGACCTGCTGGTTCTGGCTGTGGTCCTCACTGTCCTTCCAGAAGGCGCCGGCGGTCCAGCGCAGCCGCCGGTCGCCCGGCGAGACCAGGCGGAACTCCTGCACCCAGCGTTCGCTGTAGGAGTCGATGAATCCCGCCATCGCCTGGATGTTCATGCCGTCGGGAGTCACCACGGGGAGGGCGAGGTTGAAGAACCCGGGCCACCCCGGACAGAATCCAAACGAGATCTCCGGAGTACACCCCGGGTGGTCGGCGGCCAGGGTCGACCCCCCATAGACGAAGTCAAGCACCCAGAGTCCCTGGTACGCCGCCAGGTTGGTTGAGGTGATGCTGCGGTCCGTGAACGATGTCATGGACTCGAAGTTCGCCCAGGCAAAGTCGATTTCCACCACGAGGCTGTAGATGTCTATCTCGTCCGCGGATTGGGGCGGGTGGCCGGGGATACTCGGTGCGGAGGTCTCGAACGCGCGCAGCGTCCGGACGCTGCCGGCCGTCTCCTGGTCACTGCTGTAGATCGTCCCCGCGACAGCGAACTTGTCGGCTTCGTAGCGCAGCGCCGCCCGGACGCCGGTGCGCGCCGCGGTGTTCCAGTCGTTTGCCAGAATCCCGCCGGCGGGGTCGATGTCCTCGATGAAACCGGCCGTCTCGGCATCCCAGCCCGTCAGGCGCAACGCGAAGCCGTCGCCGAACGGGATGTTGACCATCGCGTCGACGCGGTAGGAGTTGTCGTCGGACTCGGCCATCTCGCCGTAGCTCACGTTGACGGCGGCGTCGAACTCCGTCGGGTCGGGCTGCTTGTAGAGGTAGCGAATCGTGCCGGCCATGGAGCCCTCGCCGAACAGGGTCCCCTGGGGCCCCTTGAGCACCTCGACGCGGTCGATGTCGAACAGCGTGCCGCTCACCTGCGCGTCCGGTCCGAGGGCGGCGGTGACGGGCGTGCCGTCCAGGTACACGCCGACGACCGCGCCGGTCAGGAAGTAGCCGACGTCGCCGGTCTGCGAAGTGATCCCCCGGATCGTGTAGCGGTTCTCTCCTTCCAGGCCGCCCTGCATGTCGA
>JAPPHP010000032.1 GCA_028821035.1 Gammaproteobacteria bacterium
TAACGTCCAGTTCGACCGCATCCACACCTAGTTCCACCGCCCGTGCGAAGCTCGCGTGGGTGTTCTCGGGAGCCAGGCCCGCCGCGCCGCGGTGGCCGATGACCAGGAAGTCGCCCCCGAATCCCATCGCCCCAGCGCGGCCGGGTCAGAGGGTGCGGTGCAGGAAGGCGCAGAGGCGCCTGATCGCCAGCCGTGCGGCCGACGCAGCTTCGAACTGGAAGTACGCGTGGGGCATGCCCGCGTCGACGAAGTGCTCGTACGGCACGCCCGATGCTTCCAGCCGGGCAACCAGGGCGTCCGCCTGCCCCGTCAACCGATCCGCGCCGCCCACCACGACGTGGCACGGCGGCAAGCGATCCGCGACGTGGATGGGCGACACGCGTGGGTCGTCGAGCAGGCGCTCGCGGTCGTCGCCGAGATAAGCCCGCGCAGAGATGTCGTTGCCGCGCGCCACGAGTTCGTCGGTCGGGCCGCGCACGCCATCGAGGAGCGCGAAGTCGAAAGCACCGTAGATGAGGGCTGCGGCCCTCGGGGCGTCGCGTTCCCCCGCGAGCGCAGCCGCGACAGCCGCGGCGAAGTTGCCGCCGGCGCTGTCCCCGCCGATGGCGACCCGGCCGGGGCCCCCGCGGAAGCGCCCGCACTCCCGCGCCGTCCAGCGGAATCCGGAAACGCAGTCTTCGAAGGGAGCCGGAAACGGATGCTCGGGGGCGAGCCGGTAGTCCGGCGCGACGCAGAGGATGCCCTGTTCGGCGAAGCGGAGCAGGAGTTTCCGGTAGTCGCTGGGACTGCCGCACACCCAGCCGCCGCCGTGGAGGAAGCAGAGGACGGGAAACGGGCCCTCGCCGGGTGGCGTCACCACCATTCCCGTCACCCCGTCGTCCATCGGGATGGACTCGTGCACCGTGGCGCCGATGTCCGGCGGGTCCGCGTTCGCGAGTTCCGACAGCGCCGCCATGATCCGGCGGAGGTCCGTCACCGTCTCGGGCAGGACCCGCGCGCCGAGGGCGTCGCCGGCGTCGGACGCGGTGAGCGCGTTCTCCAGTTGTTCGGCCGATACGTCCTTCGCCATGTGTTCTCCCTGCCTCACGCCGAAGTTGTTCCATTTGAAGGCTACAATGCTCCATACCCATGAGCTACCAGGTCCTCGCCCGCAAGTACCGGCCGCGCACGTTCGGCGAAGTGGTCGGACAGGACCACGCCGTGCGGGCGCTTATGCACGCCCTCGACGCGGACCGGCTGCACCACGCCTATCTCTTCACGGGCACGCGCGGCGTCGGCAAGACGACCCTCGCGCGGGCCTTCGCCAAGTGCCTGAATTGCGAGACGGGCGTCGGCGCCGAACCGTGCGGCACGTGCAGCGCGTGCACGGAGATCGCGGAGGGCCGCTTCGTGGACCTGATCGAGGTGGACGCGGCCTCGCGCACGCGGGTGGACGACACCAGGGAACTGCTCGACAACGTGCAGTACCTGCCGTCCCGCGGCCGTTTCAAGGTGTACCTCATCGACGAGGTGCACATGCTGTCCGCCTCGAGCTTCAACGCGCTCCTCAAGACCCTCGAGGAACCGCCGCCGCACGTGAAGTTCCTGCTCGCGACGACAGACCCGAAGAAGGTGCCCGTCACCGTGCTCTCGCGCTGCCTGCAGTTCCACCTGAGGAACATCCTCCCGGAGCGCATCGCCGCACACCTGGGCGAGGTGCTCACGGCGGAGGAGGTGTCGTTCGAGCCGGCGGCCCTCGACATCATCGCGGAGGCGGCGCAGGGCAGCCTCCGCGACGCGCTGTCCGTCGCGGACCAGGCGATCGCCTTCGGCGGCGGGGCGCTCGCGGAAGCGGACGTCGCGGACCTCCTGGGGACGGTGCGCGGCGACGAGGTGGGCGCGCTCCTCGGCGCCCTGGTGGCGGGCGACCGCGAGGGACTGCTGCGGTGCGCGGCGGAACTCGCCGAGCGCAACGCGGACTTCGCCGACGTGCTCGCGAGCATGCAGCGCACGCTGCACGACATCGCGATGGGACAGACGGTCGGCGGCGAGGTCCCGGCGACGGCGGCGCCGTTCGTGCCCCGCATGGCGCCGGAAGACGTCCAGCTCTACTACCAGATCGCGTTGATGGGCGGACGCGACCTGCAGTTCGCGCCGGACCCGCGCGTGGGTTTCGAGATGACGCTGATCCAGATGCTCGCGTTTCGCCCGGTGGCGGCCCACGAGACCATGCCGGCGCCGCCCACCGGCGGGAACGTATCCTCCGGCGCCCCGGCGGGCGATCGCGCGGCTGCGGTCGCAGCCGGGGTGGAGCGTGGGGAGGCCACCCCCGCCCCAGCGGGAACGGGGTCCGCCGACAGTAAGGCCCGCGACGATACGGCCCTGGGCACGCCCGCCGCCCACACCGCCGGCGCCACCCCAAGGCAC
>JAPPHP010000102.1:0-1408 GCA_028821035.1 Gammaproteobacteria bacterium
GTTCCGGTCCACGCGGATGCCGATGTCGTGGACGTGAAAGGCGGCCCGGTCGGCGTCCGCCCCGTTGAAGGCGATCTTGAACTTGCGCGGCAGCCAGTCGAATTCCGGGTGCTGGGTGGACCACTGGCGGACGATCTCGCAGTAGGGGCGGGCATCCACCCGCTCGTCGGCCGCCACGCCCGCGAACTGGTCCGTCGTGACGTTGCGGATGCAGCTTCCGCTGGTCTGGATGCAGTGCATGCGCACCTTCGCGAGGTCCGCCAGGATGTCCGGCACCACCTCCAGCGCCGGCCAGTTGATCTGCACGTTCTGCCGGGTGGTCAGGTGGCCGTAGCCCTTGTCGTACCGGCGGGAGATGTCGGCCAGCGCGCGCAACTGCTCCGACGACAGCGTCCCGTACGGAACCGCGATGCGAAGCATGGGCGCCAGCCGCTGGATATAAAGGCCGTTGCGCAGCCGCAGTTGCAGGAACTGGTCGTCCGTCAGTTCGCCGGCCAGGTACCGCTCCGTCTGCTCACGGTACTGCGCGACGCGCTCGTCGATGAAGCGCTGGTCGAATTCGTCGTAGCGATACATCTTTACGTCTACAGGTACAGGCCCAAACCCCAGCCCTCTTGCGGGCGACCGCGCACTGTAGCAGGGAGCGCGCCGGGCAGGAACTAACCGATGAGTCTATGAATAGAACCTGGCGGCCGCGGTGCCGAAGGCCGGCGGAGCCGTCATCCCGGCCCGGAGCAGGCTGCTACACTCGTCCGAAGCGGCTTGAGGATTCGCGATGACCCGGAGTCCGGATGCGCGCAAGCCACGCGCCGACTCGATTCCCGATGCGGTGGCGGCGGTGCTCGTCGTCCTGATCCTCACCGCCATGGCCGTCCATTTCGTGTCCGGGTAGCGCCGCGTCACCGTTCGAGGAGATTCCCGAGCCACCGGCGCGCCTCCTCCGGCTCGACCCCCTTGCGCTTGCAGTAGTCGCGCAACTGGTCCTCGCCGATGCGGCCGACACCGAAGTAACGCGCGTCTGGATGCGAGAAGTACCACCCCGCTACCGTGGAGGCCGGCCACATCGCGAAGGTCTCGGTGAGGTAGGCGCCGGTCGCCGCGGTCGCGTCGAGCAACGTGAAGAGCGTGCCCTTCTCGGAGTGGTCCGGACAGGCCGGGTACCCCGGCGCGGGCCGGATACCGCGATAGCGCTCCCGAATGAGTTCCTCCGCGCCGAAACGCTCGTCGGGAGCAAAGCCCCAGAACTCCCTGCGCACGCGTTCGTGGAGCCGCTCGGCGAAGGCCTCCACCAACCGATCCGCCAACGCCTTCAGCATGATGGCGCCGTAGTCGTCGTCCTCGAACCGTTCGAGGGCCGCGTCGATCTCCGGCCCGACGGCCACGACGAAACCCCCGACGAAGTCGGGGA
>JAPPHP010000102.1:1418-2401 GCA_028821035.1 Gammaproteobacteria bacterium
GCCGGCCCGGGGGGGGCGGGGGGGGCGCCCCGCGGCCCGCCCCCCCCCCCTTCCCCCCCCCGGCGCGGGCGGCGCACGCCGGGCGGGCCCACGTAGTCCGCGAGGCTGAGGCTGGGTTTCCCCGTGTCCGACTGCTGCCGCAGATGGTGGAGGGTCGCCAACCGTTCGGTGCGGCTCTCATCCGTCCATACCGCGATGTCCTCCTCGATCGCGTTTGCCGGCCACAGCCCGAGAACGCCGTGCGCGGACAGCCATCCCTCGGCCACGACCCGGTCGAGCATCTCCCTGGCGTCGGCGTGGAGACGGGTCGCTTCCCCGCCGACCCGTTCGTCGGACAGGATTCCCGGGAACCGGCCGGCGAGGCCCCAGGTGTGGAAGAAGGGCGTCCAGTCGATGTAGTCGACGAGTTCGGCGATCGCGTAATCCGGCAGGCGCGTCACGCCAGGACATTGGGGCGCGGGCGGCGCGTATGCGGACCAGTCCATGGCCGGGGCGTTGGCGACGGCCCGCCGGTAGTCGAGCAGCGGCCGGCGCGTCGAGCCTTCCCGGCGTTCGCGTACCGTCCGGTAGTCCGCCTCGACCTCCGCGACGAACGCGTCGCGCGCTTCCTCGGAGAGCAGGCTCGACGCGACGCCGACCGCCCGCGACGCGTCGGTGACGTAGACGGTCGGGCCGGAATAGGCCGGCGCCACCTTCACGGCCGTGTGCGCCTTGGACGTCGTGGCGCCGCCGATGAGCAGGGGGATGTCGAACCCCCGGCGCTCCATCTCGGACGCGACGTGCACCATCTCGTCGAGGGACGGCGTGATGAGGCCGGACAGGCCGATGAGGTCCGCGTCCATCTCGCGCGCCGTGTCGAGGATCGTCTCGGCCGGCGTCATGACCCCGAGATCCCGCACCTCGTAGTTGTTGCAGCGGAGCACGACGGCGACGATGTTCTTGCCGATGTCGTGTACGTCGCCCTTGACGGTGGCCATCACGAT
>JAPPHP010000454.1 GCA_028821035.1 Gammaproteobacteria bacterium
GTTCCACCAGCGTGCGCGGCATGCGCAGACGCCCGTCGTCGCCGAGCACGGCGCCGGCCGCGGTGCAGGTTTCGATGCAGTGGGGCGTGGCGTCGGCGAACCCCACCCGTTCGAGAATCCGGAAGGCGTTGTCCACGATGGCGAGCACGCCTTCGTCGGAAAGGGGTCGGAACTGTCCGCCGGCCTGTCCCGGCCGTACGGGCTTGACCGCTTCGGCCAAGGGTGCGGCGCGCTCGGCCTTGCGCGCGCGTCTACCGCCTGATCGTCTGGGCATGGCAGTTCTCCCTGGTGTCCTGTCTCAACTTGAGTTCGATCGCGGTGTTCTCCTCCTCGAGCGCCGGCCCGGGGCTTGCGCCGCCGGGTTCGCGACGGGGAGTGTCGCCCTGTCGGGGAAGAGGTCGCCCAGGCGCGCCAACGCCTCCGCACCGTGCGGTATCGCCATGGCATCGACGAAGTACGCCTGGAACTTCGGCTCGATGGCCGTCTCGACCTTCTCCACGTTCCTGACCACCGACTCGATCTCGCGTCGCGAGGCCCGGTTCAGCAGGGCGATCCGGGCGCCGTGGCCGGCCGCGTTGCCGGCCCCGGAAACCGCATCCGCCGGGCAGCCCGGAATCATGCCGAGGGCCATGGCGTAGCGCACGTCGATGTGGCTGCCGAAGGCGCCGGCGAGGCGGATGCGGTCCACCGAGGTCACTTCCAGCCGGTCCATCAGCAACCGGGTGCCGGCATACAGGGCCGCCTTGGCCAGTTGAATCTGACGTACATCGTTCTGCGTGACCATGACCTTGTCGCCATGGATCGCGAAGGAGAACGTGCGGCCATCGCGAACCAGGTGCGGGGTGCGGCCCGCCTGGTCGCCGTCGATCACGCCGTCACTCGTGAGGATGCCGGCGAGCCACATCTCGACGACCGCCTCGATGATCCCGGAACCGCAGATGCCGGTGACGCCCTGCGCCGGCAGGGCGTCCGGGAATCCGGGCTCGTCGGACCAGACGTCGGAGCCGATCACCCGAACCCGGGTCGCCAGGGTGGCCGGGTCGATCCGTACCCGTTCGATGGCGCCCGGTGCGGCGCGCTGGCCGGCGCTGACCTGCGCGCCTTCGAAAGCCGGTCCGGTCGGACTCGAGCAGGCCAGCAACCGCTGGTCGTTGCCCAGCACGATCTCGGCGTTGGTGCCGATGTCCACGAGCAGGCTCACCGCCGCGGTCCGGTGGGGCTGCTCCGCGAGCACGACGCCGGCCGTATCGGCGCCCACGTGACCGGCGATGCAGGGCAGCGTGTAGGCCACGGCGCCCGGATTGACCTCGATGCCAAGGTCCCGCGCCGGCAGGTGGACGGACTCCTCCACCGCCAGCGCGAAGGGCGCGCCGCCGAGTTCCACCGGGCTGATGCCGAGGAGGAGGTGATGCATGATCGGGTTGCACACGAACGTCAGGCTGAGGATGTCGCGTGGGTCCACCCCGGCCTCCGCCGCGGTACCGGCCACGAGTTCGTTGACGGCGCCGCGCACCTCCCGGGTCAGCTCCGCGCTGCCTTCGGGGTGCATCATGACGTAGGACACGCGGCTCATCAGGTCCTCGCCGAAGCGGATCTGGGGATTCATCCTGCCGCTCGAGCAGAGCACGTCGCCGGTGCCGAGGTCGCACAGGTGTGCGGCGATGGTGGTGGAGCCGACGTCGACCGCCACACCGTGGACGGACTCCTTGAGACCCGGCCATACGGCGAGGATTTCGGCGTCCTCGTGGACGGCGACCGTGACCGACCAATCCCCGGCACGCAACAGGCCTTGCAGTTCCGGCAGCAACGCGGCCGGAAACGCCGGCCGCAATTCCCACTGCGATTGCAGCGCGTCCAGCAGACGCGTCAGGTCGCTGCCCGAGCCGAGATCCGCGGGCGCCACGTCGACGAGGTAGAGACGAATCACCGGGTCGAGGCGAATCGGTCGCGCGTCGGCCTCCTTGCGCACGACCTGGCGGTGCACCTGGCTCTCCGGCGGCACGTCGATCAGGAGATCACCCCGAATGAGGGCCTGGCAGCTCAGCCGGTGGCCCGGCGCGAGCGGCCGGTTGCGCTCCCCGAAACGGGTCTCGACGGCGCCGGCGGGCGACAGGTGCTCCGCCGTGCAGACGACGCCATGCTTGGGGAAGTCGCCTTCGGCGCAAACGACCCGGCAACGTCCGCAGAGTCCTCGGCCGCCGCAGATGGAGGCGATGTCCACGCCCAATTCCCACGCGGCCTGCAGCAGCGGCTTGCCGAGCGGAAACCGGCCGCGCCGGCCAGAAGGCGTGAAAACTACCCGGGCCTCGCGTTCGGTTTCCATTTCGCCTGCCCGCTACTAGTGTGGTGTCCCGTAAGTTCCTAATACTTCAGCGCGTTCCACGGGGTCTG
>JAPPHP010000378.1 GCA_028821035.1 Gammaproteobacteria bacterium
TCGCGGATCGAGTCGGCCTTTGGCAGATACCGCTCGAAGAACCCGCGTGGCATAACCGCATTATGCCTGCTCCCCTGTTCGAGTACGCGTGCGCGCGCCGCTGATCGCCTTCGCGGCAGGGGTGCTCGCGGCCCACCTGCACCCGGTCTCCGCCGCGGCGGCGGCCGTGATCGGTGGCGCTTCGGTGGTCCTCGTCTGCGTCGCGGCCGGGCGGTTGCCGGCGTTCGTCGGCATCGGTTTCGCCTGGGCGGGGCTCGCGATCGCCACCGCCATGCCTGCCGCGGACCGGGGCGTCTGCGAGACGCCCGTGGCGCTCCTCGTGGCGGTCGAAGGGCTCGCGGTGCGCGAGGGGCCGGTGCGCGAGGGGCCGGCCGTCGAACGGACGGCGCGGGGAGCGCAGCCGGTGGCGCCAGTTGGCCCGCCGAAGGACGGCATGGCTGGGCTGGACGAGGCGCCGATGCCGGGTCATGAGGCGTCGGCCCCGCCTTTGGGCGCTTCGGTGCGTTTCGAAGGACGCGTGCTCCGCCCGACGAGGTGCGGCCCGCGACAGGGCGAGCGGGTGCGGCTCGGGTGGACCGCGCCGGACGTGCCCCTGCCGCGCCCGGGACAGCACTGGCGCGTGGAGGCCCGGGTCGAGCCGGCGCGCGGTCTTGCGAACCCACTCGTGTTCGACTACGAACGGTGGCTCGTCCGGCACCGTATCGCGTTCACGGGGTACATCACCGCGGGGAGCCTCGTCGCGGACGTGCGCGATGGGGTGGACGACTGGCGGATGCGTCTCCGGGAGCGCATGGAGGCTCGCCGGCTCGAGCATGGCGGCGCGATCCTCGCCCTCGCCACCGGGGACACGGCGCTGGTGTCGCCGGAAGCGTGGCGGCTGCTGCGCGAGACCGGCACGGTGCACCTGCTCGTGATCTCCGGCCTGCACGTCGGCATGTTCGCCGTGCTCGGCTTGGGCGCCGGCAACGCGCTGGCCCGCGTGCTCCCGGTCACGCGCCGCTTCCGTGCGCGGGCGGTCGGCGGCATCGTCGCGGCCCTGGCGGTGGCCGGATACGCGACGGCGGCCGGATGGACGCTGCCGGTCACCCGGGCGGCGTTGATGACGGGAGTGGGCATCCTCGCGGCTACGGTCGGGCGTCGGGCACGGGTGTCGGATGCCTTCGCGCTGGCGCTCGCCGGACTGCTGGCGGTCGACCCGCTGGCAGTACTCGATACGGGTTTCTGGCTCTCCTTCGGCGCTGTCGGCGTGCTGCTCGCGTGGTTCGCGCCCCGTACGCCTTGGCGGGCATTGCAGGACCCCGGAGGACGGGTGCGCCGTCTGGGGGCGAGCGCGCGGCGGCGAGCAGTAGAACTGCTCGCGGCCCAGGCGGTCGTCGCGGTGGGCTTTGCGCCGTTGCTCGGCGGGTTCGTGGGTCACGTCCACGCGCTCGCACCCGCCGTGAACCTCGTGCTGATCCCCCTGGTGGCCACGGTCGCGGCGCCGCTGTCCGTGCTCGGCGGGTTGCTGCTGGCGGTACTGCCCGACCAGGCCGGCCCGCTCCTCGCCGTGGCCGACCGTACGCTCGGGCTCGCGATGTTGGTGATCCGGTCCGCCGCGGCGGTGGAAGGCGTCCCGGCGGGCGTTGGGACGGTCGCCGTACCGGGTGCGGCCGCGCTCGCCCTGGCGTTCCTGCTCCCCTGGTCGCGACTCGCCCACGTGGCGGTCGCGGTCATGGCCCTGGCGGTGCTGACGCGGCTGGAACCTCGGCCGGCAAGCGGCTTCGACGTCACGGTCCTGGACGTCGGGCAGGGTACGGCGGCCGTGGTGCGCACGCGGAGCCAGTTGCTGCTCTACGATGCGGGACCGCGGTATCCGTCCGGGTTCGACATCGGGGAAGCCGTCGTCGCACCGTACCTGCGGCGCGCCCATCGCGGACGCGTGACCGAGTTGGTCCTGAGCCACGCGGACATGGACCATGTCGGCGGCGCGGCGGCCGTGCGCAGGCTGGCGGAGGTGCGCGGCATGGCCGTGGGCGAACCGGTGCGGGGTCTCGAGGGACGTCCGTGCCGGGCCGGGGACGGGTGGCTCTGGGACGGTGTGCGCTTCCGCGTACTGTCGCCCGACCCCGGCTACGGCGGCAACGACGCCTCGTGCGTCATCGAGGTGGACGAAGGCCGCCGCCGCGCGCTGCTGGCCGGGGATGTCGAGCGGGCGGCGGAGCGCCGCTTGGCGGTACGGCGCGCGACGTTCCTGCTGGTCCCGCACCATGGCAGCCGTACCTCTTCCACGCCGGCGTTCGTGGACGGCGTGTGCCCCCGCTTCGCGGTGGTGAGCGCCGGGTTCCGCAACCGCTTCGGCCACCCGCATCCGGAAGTGCTCGAGCGTTATCGGTC
>JAPPHP010000013.1 GCA_028821035.1 Gammaproteobacteria bacterium
AGGTGGCCGGCGGCACGAACATGGTCACCGTGCACCTCGCCCAGGCGGTCGGGGGAGACGTCTTCTTCGGCGTCATCGCCGCGGTCGCGTTCGCCACGATCCTGGCGGTGGTCGCCGGGCTCACCATCGCCTCGGTCTCCGCCATCTCCCACGATCTCTACGCGCAGGCCATCCGCGGCGGCGCCGCCAGCGAGCGCGAGCGACTGCGCGTGTCCCGTATCGCGACGGTTGGGCTGGGCGTGGGCGTCGCGTTCCTGGGCATCCTGTTCGAGAAACAGAACATCGCCTACCTCGTCTCGTTGACGCTGGCGATCGGGGCGTCCACGAACTTTCCGTTATTGATGCTCTCGATGTACTGGCGTGGCTTCACGACGCGCGGCGCCGTCGTCGGCGGCATCGTGGGGCTCGGCACGGCCATCGTGCTGATGGTGCTCGGGCCGGCGGTCTGGGTGGGGGTGCTCGGCAACGCGCGCCCGGTCTTCCCCGAAGCCTATCCGGGCCTCTACGCCATCCTCGCCGCGTTCGGGACGATGTTCCTCGTCTCGCGGCTCGACCGCTCGCCGCAGGCCGCCCTGGATCGCGAGCGGTTCGCGATCATGGGGCCGTAGGTCGGGAGGCGTTCTCGAGGATCAGGTGCCCGAAGGCCGTATTCGAGGCGGGCACATGATAGTGGCGGTGGACTTCCCGGACGCGCTCGTCGAGAGCGCCGCGCATGACCAGCCACATGACGAGTTCGATGGCTTCAGAGCCGGCGTCGCGCATGTACTCGATGTGCGCAATGCGGGCGAGGCCTTCCGGGTCGCGGACCATGCCGTCCAGGAAGCGGGCGTCGAACCCGCGGTTGATGAGACCCGCCCGCGGCCCCTGTAGCTGGTGGCTCATCCCCCCCGTGCCCCACACCTGCACGTCGAGATCCTCGTCGAAGGACTCGACGGCCCGGCGGATCGCCTTGCCCAGGGCGTAGCAGCGCTGCCCGGAAGGCGGCGGATACACGATCACGTTCACGGCCAGGGGCACGACCCGCACCGGCCAGGCCTCCGGGCGGTCGAACATGACCGTCAGGGGGACGGTAAGGCCGTGATCGACGGGGACGTTGCCGACGGAAGTCAGATCGAAGCCGTCCTCGATGACGGACTGCCGCACGTGCCAGGCAAAGTCCGGCGCGCCGCGGACGTTGGGCACTGGGCGGGGCCCCCACCCCTCGTCGGCGATCTCGAACTCCTCGCCGCACGCGATCGCGAACGTCGGGACCAGGTTCAGGTCGAAGGCCGTCGCATGGTCGTTGTAGACGAGGACCACGACATCGGGGCAGCGCTCCGCAATCCACCGCCGGGAAAACTCGAAGCCCGCGAACAGGGGCTTCCAGTAGTCCTCCGCCGTCCTCCCGTGATCGGAGGCGGCGCCCACGGCGGGGACGTGGGACACCGCGACGCCAGCCGTGATCCTAGCCACGTCGCTGCTCCTCGCCCGGCGCCCTGCCCCCGGCAAGCATCATGGCCCGATAGGCGTCCTGGGGCATGCCCGCCATCGCCGCGGCTCCGCGTTCGAAGCTCCAGCCGTCGGTGAAGAAGAGCTTGCCGAGGTAGTAGACGTTGACGCCGAGTTCCAGGAGCGTGTTGTAGTCGCGCCGCAGGAACGCGTCCCTCTGCACGTCGCTCATGGGCCACTCATCGAGATACGAGGCCTCGTCGGCGAGGAAACGCTCCCGGTTCTCGGGGTGCATCAATGACATGCAGAACCGGTTCGCGTGCCAGCCCCGGCGCGCCATGTCCGAGTCGAACACGATGGTGCCGGGGATATCGTGGTAGGGCTTGTCGAGGGCCATGGATCTCCTCAGGATCGTCGCCGTCTCCCGGACCCGCCATCTTCGGCCCAAAGCTGCCGAAAGGCGAGCGCACGGACTCCAGGTGCGCTTTCATCGCGGGCGCGTGCGCAGACGCGCCTGTGCGCGGTGGCCCGCAGTCCTGCCGGGCACTGTTGTACATTACAGCGAAGACGCTCCGCGGCTGAAACGCGCGTGGTTGGGAGCCCCCGTCATGAAGATCGGCTTCTTCGGCTTCAACAACGGTCCGCTGGCGGACCCGGACGCCATGGCCGCCGTGCTGCGCGCTGTCGAGGCCTGCGGTTTCGAGTCCGCCTGGACGGGCGAGCACGTCGTGTTGATCGACCCGCAGCAGCCGCCGTCGCCCGTGCCGCCGGACTTCCCCATGCTCGACACCGTCGCGGCGCTGGCGTTCGCCGCCGCAGTCACCAGCCGCATCCGCCTCGCCTCCGGGATCATCCTGCTCGCGCAACGCAACCCCGTCGTGTTGGCCAAGGAACTATCCGGCATCGACCGGCTGTCGCGCGGGCGCCTGATCTTCGG
>JAPPHP010000302.1 GCA_028821035.1 Gammaproteobacteria bacterium
CCCGACCGAGGTGGTAGCGCACGTCCGGCGTGAAACTCTCCGGCCCGCAGAAGAAGGTCGAGAGCCCCGCGGATTCCAGCGCCGGCAGGCGCACCATCGCCTGCTGCAGGACGGGTTCGAAGTGCTCGAAGCTGCCGGCGATCTCGTCGAAGCTAAAGTCCTCCGGGATGCCGTCCATGCCCCAGGGGCGGGCCTCCGGTTCGAAAGCGCCGACGAGGAGCCGGCCCGCGTCGTGCTTGTAGTAGGTGCAGGCGTCGTAGTCGCGCACCACGGGAAAGTCCGCATCCAGCCCCGCGACGGACTCGAACAGCGCGTAGTAGTGCTCGCAGGCATGCAGGGGCACGTTCACCCCGACAGACGCCGCCAGCTCCCGGGTCCACATGCCAGTGCAGAGCACGATGCAGTCCGCGTCGATGTCGCCGCGTTCCGTGGTCACGCCGGTGGCACTGCCCCCCGCCCTACGGACCGCCGTGACCGCCAGGTGCTCGAAGATCCGCGCCCCGGCGGACCGCGCGCCCTTCGCCAGCGCGTTGGTGACGTCCACGGCGTTGGCGTAGCCGTCGGAAGGAATGTGGATGCCGCCGAGCACGTCTTCCGTGTGCAGCAGCGGCACGCGGACCGCGATCTCCGTTGGCGTGACCACGTTCACCTCGAGCCCGAACACCTTGGCCATCGAGGCGCTCCGCCGCAGTTCCTCGAAGCGCTCCCCGGTGGTGGCGATGGAGATCGACCCGCAACGCCGGTAGCCGGTCGCCTGCCCGGTTTCGGCCTCGAGGCGCAGGTAGAGTTCGCTCGTGTAACGCGCAAGCTCCGTCATGTTGATGGACGTGCGCAACTGCCCCACGAGCCCCGCCGCGTGCCAGGTGGTGCCCGACGTGAGTTGCCGGCGCTCGAGCACGACCACGTCCGAGACCCCGGCGCGCGCCAGGTGATAGGCGACCGAGCAGCCGATGACGCCACCGCCGACCACGACGACGCTGGCGCGGCGCGGCAGGTCGTCGGGGCGCTCGGGGCGGCTCGTCATGAGATCGTCAGGCGCGCAGTCGGAGGTTGCCCGGATCGTAGACCGGGTCCGCGTGTATCGTCACTTGCCGCCGCTGGCCGAGCACGTCGACCGTCAACGGTGTCCCCGGTTCGGACAGCGGCGGCGGCACGTAGCCGAAGCCGAGACTCTGACCCACGGCGTGGCCGTAGCCGCCGGTGGTGGTCACGCCCACGCAGCGGTCGCCAGCGTAGATCGGCTCTCCTCCCTGAACGTCCGCATCGCCCGCATCGAGACTGAAGTAGATCAGCCGCAGCGCGCGATCCTCTTGGCGCAGGGTCGCCTCCCGGCCGATGAAGTCGCCCTTGTCGAACTTGATGAAGCGCTCCATGGCCGCGTCGATCATCGTGACTTCGTTGGTCAGTTCCGCGCCCCAACTGCGGTAGGCCTTCTCCAGCCGCATGCTGTTGACCGCGTAGAGACCGAAGTCGCGGATGCCGAATTCCGCCCCGACTTCGGTCAGCGCATCGTACAGCGCCTCCATGTGTTCCATGGCCGGGTGCAGTTCCCAGCCGAGTTCGCCCACGTAGTTCACCCGTAGCGCGCGGACCGGCATTCCGGCGATGTCGATTTCGCGGCCGCTCAGCCAGCGAAAGGCGGTGTTGTTTAGGGGCGCGTCCGTGAGCCGGGTCAGCACGTCCCGGGCCCGCGGTCCGGCCAGCACCAGCACGCCGCGCCGATCCGTAACGTTGTCGACTCGCACCTGTTCGCCCGCGCGCCGGCCCTGCGCAAGGTGGTCCAGGTCGCGCAACTCGGCGCCGGCGGCGGAAAGCACGTAGAAGGCATCGTCGTCGAGACAGGTGACCGTAACTTCCGCGGCGATGCGCCCGCCCTCGGAGAGGAGGTGCGTGAGCGCGATCCTGTTGCGCCCCGGCACGCGGTTCGCACACAGCCGGTCGAGCATCGCGCGCGCGTCGGGACCCGTCACGTCGTACTTCGCGAAGCCGGAGAGATCCAGGATGCCGACCCGCTCGCGGACGGCCATGCACTCTTCGCGCACCAGCTCGAACACGTTGTTGTGGCGGAAGCTGTACTGCGCCTCCCGACCGTCCACCGAGAACCATTTCGGGCGCTCCCAACCGAAGGTCTCGGTGTACACGCAGCCCCGCGCCTTCAGCCTGTCGTACAGGGGGCTGGTCCGGCACTCGCGGGCGGCCGGCAGCTCCTCCCCCGGTAACGCCGTGGCGTAGGTCCTGGCGTAGTCCTGGCGACCGCGGGCGCCCATGTAGCCCACGTCGGCGAACACGCCGAAGCGCCGCGGATCGAAGCCCGTCATGTTGATCTCGGAATCGCCGTGCAGCATCCACTGGGCGAGGT
>JAPPHP010000363.1 GCA_028821035.1 Gammaproteobacteria bacterium
GTGCGGGCGCGGTCGCGGTAGTAGGTGGAGACGTCCGGCACCACGAAGACGCCGAGCGCGTCCTCGGGGAACCCCGCGTCGACGCGGCCGCTCCGCGCGTCCGGCTGGCCGTGCAGGGCCTGGAAGAGCGCCGCGGGCGACAGCGTCCCGGAAAATCGCACGGCGCCATGGAACCCCTCGAGCGTGTCGGCGATGTGAGCGGCCGGCGAGAGGCAGGTCATCCGGACCGCGATCTCGCGCCCCTCCGTCGCGAGGAGGTACCGGTAGTCCGTCTCGTCGAACCAGCCGGCGCCAGCGACGAACCGATAGCAGTCGCCGAGAAAGGTCCGGGCGGCCGGTGACGCCGCGAGGTCAACCTCCGCGGCCGACACGAGCAGCCGTTCGAGCGCGCGGAGCAACGCGGCCGGCCGGGCGATCGGTCCGTCCTCCTCCTCGCGCCGCAGTTGCAGCAGCGCCCGGTCCACGGAACGGATACGTCCCTGGAGCCCGGACGGCGCGTCCTCGCGCGCGCTCCGGCATGCCCGGCGCTCCATCGAGACGCTCAGCATGTCGCTCGTCCGGGCGGCGAGCTGGTGCGCCTCGTCCACGAGCAGGCCGGCGGTCCCGGACGCGTGGGTGACCAGCCGCCGCAGCCGCACGACCGGGTCGAACACGTAGTTGTAGTCGCAGATCACCACGTCGGCCCACGCCGCCGTGTCGAGGGACAGCTCGAACGGACACACGGCGTGTTCGCGCGCCACGGCCTCCACGCGCTCGCGCGCCACGAGCCCCTGCCCCAGCAACGCTTCGCGGGCCGGCGGCATGCGGTCGTAGTACCCTCGGGCGTACCCGCAGTGCGCCGGGTCGCACGGCGTGCCCGGCTCGAAGCAGATGCGGTCCTTTGCGGTCACCGTCACCGCCGATACGTGATTGTCTTGCGAGCGCGCCATAGCCGGTCCGGTCCTCCGCTGCCGCTCGGCACCCGCTCCGCACCGGGCGAGCGCGTCCTCCGCCGCCCGCTGGCCCGTGCCGCGCGCGGTCAGGAACACCGCGCGGTCGACGCGCCCCGCTCCCATGGCCCGGAGGGCGGAGTACAGCATCGAGACCGTCTTGCCGCTCCCGGTCGGGGCCTCGACCAGCAGTTGCCCGGCGTCGCGGAAGGCCCGGAACGCACCGCGCGCCATGCGGCGCTGGTGGTCCCGGAACTCGTCGAAGGGGAACGCGAGGTCCGCGAGCACCGCATCGCGGCGGGTCGCGTGCGCGAATCGCCCCGCGAGCCAGGCCCCATACGCTTCGACGGTCCGGGAGAGGTAGTCCGCGGCGTCCTCCCGGGTCACGGTCTCCTCCACGTGCCAGGACGATTCGCCGTCGGGATGCAGGTACGTGAGCCTGAGCCGCCAGGACGGGCGCTCCTCCTCGACGAGCCCCGCGTACAACCTGAGTTGCGCGAGGTGCAGGTGCCCGAGGTGCGCGTGCAGCCGTTCGACGTCGGAGCGCGTCGTCTTGAACTCCTCGATGAGTCCGGCCTCCGCATCGAAGCCGTCGATGCGGCCGCGGACGGTCACCGCGACGCCATGGCGCACCAGCAGGCTCTCTACCCCGACCTCGCGGCGATAGCTGTCGGGCCGTCCGCGTTGCGCGCGGCGTTGCGCGCCGATGCCCTCGACGGCCGTCGTCGCCCGGTCGTAGCGATAATGGAGGTCGCCGCGGCGGTGCACGAAGGCGGCCAGTTCCCGCACGGCGACGGTAGCCGCGGCGGGCGCCTGCGCGTGGGCCGGAACGGTGGCGTTCACCGGAACCGGAGCACCCGCACCGGCAGGTCCGCGGCGCGCAGCCGGTCGATCCACAGGCGCTGGTGGCGACGCAACTGGTCGGTGGGACCCTTCACCTCCGCGAACTCGTAGGAGCCGTCCTCGTACACCGCGGTCAGGTCCGGAAATCCGCTCCGCGCGCGGTCGAGGTCCTCGGCCACGATCGCGAGGAGCCGGCGCACGTCGGCCATGGGGATGCCCGCGAGCACGCGGTCCAGGGTCTGCGCATCGAGCGCGCGCCAGTCGACCAGGCGGTTGGCGATGCCGCGCCGCGACTCGGCCGTATCGAGCATCGCGGCGCGCAGCGACGCGTCGTCGAGGGCGAGCGGGTCGTCGCAGAGTCCGCGCCGCGTCGCGAAGAAGTCCGGCCAGAACAGGTCGATCGGGGCGTTCTGGAAAGCGTTGACGAACGCGCCGTCCACGGGCGCGAACACCCAGTCCCAGTACGCCAGGCCGAAGAGCCCGAGCGGCAGGGCGTTCTCCAGGTGCCAGACATCCCCACCGCGGGCGGCCAGGGTTTCCGCGGCGGCCGCTTCGACGCGGGCGGCGT
>JAPPHP010000066.1 GCA_028821035.1 Gammaproteobacteria bacterium
GGAGTAACCCGATCATGACCACCATGAACCGAATGAACGACCGAATGAACGCAACCGTCCGCAACCAGACACGCGGGAGCGTCCCGTCCCGCGGGGCCCTGGCCCCCAGAGCCATGGGACTGGCGCCCTGGTGCCTGGCGGTGGGACTCGCCATGGGCGCCGCGGCACAGGAAGAGGCGGCTGGCGCCGGCGCCGAGCTCGAGGTGGTGCCCGCGGACACCCTCGGCGAACTGCTGAAGAACGTCGAGGAACGCCGCGTCGTCGAGAGCCGCGAGCACGTCCGCCGGGAAGCCGAGTTCGTGCGTCGCCGGGGCGACCAGCAGACGCTGCTGGACGAAGCCCGGGCGGAGCGGCGCCAGGAGGAGCGGCGCAGCGAACGTCTCGAGACGCGCTTCGAGGAGAACGAGATCCGCATCGGCGACTTGCAGGAGCAACTCGACAAGCGCCTCGGCTCGCTGCGCGAGTTGTTCGGCGTGCTGCAGCAGGTCGCCGGCGACACCCGTGGCCTGTTCGAGGGCTCGGTCATCAGCATCGAGTACCCGGGCCGCGGCGAGTGGCTCGGAGAACTGGCGGCCAAGATGGGTACGTCGACGCAGCTCGCCACCATCGACGAGATGGAGCAGCTCTGGTTCGAACTGCAGCGCGAGATGACCGAGTCCGGCAAGGTCACCCGCTTCAACGCCACCGTCAACATGCTCAACGGCGAACAGGTGCAGACGGAAGTCATTCGCGTGGGCGCCTTCAACGTGGTCGCCGATGGGGACTACATCAACTACGACGTCGAGGTCGGGGCGCTGGTGGAACTCGCCCGTCAGCCGGCCGCGCGCTTCGCGAACACCGCGGAGGACATCCAGGACGCCTCGTCGGGTGAAGTCGTGCCCTTCGGCGTCGACCCGTCCCGCGGTTCGATGCTCTCCCTGCTCATCCAGGCGGCTACCGTGGGCGAGCGCGTCGGCTCCCCGTTCGGCGGCATCGCGAACGGCGAGTGCTGGCTCCCGTTCTGCGACGGCCAGGGCGGCTACGTGGGCTCGGTCATCATTCTCGGGGGCCTGCTGGGCGTGCTGCTGGCGCTCGAGCGCCTCGTGACGCTGAACCTCGTCGGGGTCAAGGTGTCCTCGCAGAAGCGGACCGAGACGCCGAGCGAAGACAACCCGCTCGGACGGCTGCTGAACGTCTACGAGGCGAACCGCGACATCGACGTGGACACCCTGGACCTGAAGCTCTCCGAGGCGATTCTCAACGAGACGCCGCGGCTGACGCGCAACATTACGCTGATCCAGGTCATCTCCGTGGTGGCGCCGCTGCTCGGGCTGCTCGGGACGGTCATCGGCATGATCCTGACCTTCCAGGCGATCACGCTCTTCGGCACGGGCGACCCGAAGACCATGGCGGGCGGGATCTCGACGGCACTGATGACCACGGTGCTGGGCCTCTGCGTGGCCATCCCGACGGTGCTGCTGCACTCGATCGTGAACGCGCGCAGCAAGTCCATCATCCACGTGCTCGACGAAGAGAGCGCCGGCCTGATCGCCCAGCGCGCCGAAACCTCCGGCCAGCCGCTGGGGTGACCGGTGATCGGTGACGCCTACTACGCGATCGTCGCGTACATAGAGCAGGGCGGCGACGTCCTGTATCTCATCGGGATCGTGACGTTCCTGATGTGGACGCTGCTGTTCGAGCGCCTCTGGTACTTCCAGAGCGAACACAAGGGCGTCATCCGCGCGGCCACGGAGCAGTGGGAGAGCCGCCCCGAGCGGCGTTCGTGGAGCGCGCGGGAAATCCGGGCGGCCCTGATCTCCCAGGCATCGGCCCGCATCACCGGATCGCTGCCGATCATCCAGACGTGCGTGCAGCTCTGTCCGCTGCTCGGCCTCCTCGGCACGGTCACGGGCATGATCACGGTGTTCGACGCCATGGCGACCCAGGGCGGGAACGCCCGGTCGATGGCCGCGGGCGTCTCCATGGCGACGATTCCGACCATGTCGGGCATGATCGCCTCGCTGTCGGGCCTCCTGGGCACCACCCTCGTGAAGCGCAAGATCGACTTCGAGATCGAGCTATTCGAGGAACACCTGACGATGGATCACTAGGCGTGGGTGGCTAGCCACACGAAGACGCGCCCCGAAAAGACTTGACTCATTCGCCCACTTGAGCGGTACTCGGGGACGTTGCGGGGCGGGGACGGAGGAGAGGAGGGAACAGCCCAGTGCGACAGATCCGCAGTCACGCCCGCGCCGACGACGAGTCGGACCTCAACCTGACGCCCATGCTGGACGTCGTGTTCATCATGCTGATCTTCTTCATCGTGACGGCCACGTTCATCAAGCAGGC
>JAPPHP010000420.1 GCA_028821035.1 Gammaproteobacteria bacterium
GTCGGCAAGGCCCTCGTGTTCCGGGAACTGGTCTGCGCGCGCTGCCCCACCCGGCGGTCGGACTTCGGTCTCGAGCGGGCGCGGGAACTGAAGGCGACGCTGCTGGCGTCGCTCGATGCCGGGATCGACGCGAGGGGCGGCGACGTCCAGGCCCTCTGCGCGGGAGCCGCGGAACCCGCCGACCGCTGCGCGGCGCGCATCAAGTTCGTCGTGACGTACCTCGACCGTCGCTACCGGCTCTGACGCGCGTTATCCGGCCGCCTCGAGGAAGCTCACCCCCGACTGCACGGTCCGGCAGGCGGGCATCGGCCGGCCGACGCATTTCTGACGGTACGTGAACGTTGCCATGCGGCGCTGCGTCGGGCGGCACGTCTGGCCGGCGTCGGGCGCCTCGACGGTGAACGTCCAGTCCTTCACGACGCCCACCGTGTCCTCGGACAGGACCGAGAAGTACTCCGGCTTGTTGGCGACAGAACGTTCGGACACGACGGCGATGTCCTCGTCCACGGTCGCGCCGTCGGGATCGACGACGTAGCTCACGGTGATCGTGGCGTCGCCGTAGTTCACCCGGCGGTTGCCCGGATAGCGTTCGGATTCGAGCAGCGCGCTGAACTCGGGCTCAAGGCGGACATCGCAGGCGACGAGCGTATCCGGCGCCACGGCTTCCGGTTCGTCCACGGTATCCACGGGTTCCGGCATCGCCGTCTCGGCCGTCTCGGTGTCGAGTTCCACGACCTCGGCGCGCAGCCGCGCGAGTTCCTGCTTCAGGACGTCCTCCTGGCGGCGCAGCTCCTGCTGCATGGCGTCGCGCCGCTCGGCGAGGCGCGCGCCCTCGCGTCGTTCGGCCTCGATCGCCTCCGCCTCCCGGGCGATGCGCGCCAGCTCGAGCTCCGCCTCGTGGCGCTGGCGTTCGAGCGCTTCGCGCTCCCGCGCGGCGGACTCCGCGTCCCGCAGGGTCCGCATCACGGGCGCGGCCGCGTATCCGGGCAGGGCGGGCTGTTCCCGGAACTCCACGTCGGCGCCGGCGAGGTACGCCCGCCAGAACGCCTGGTGCGCCTGTCGCGGCCGCCGGGGATCGGTGAGTTCGCGCCTCGGGATGTACAGGATCGGGACACGCAGGCCGGCAAGGTCTGCCGCGCCCGGGACGGGACCGCGCGCCTGGCGTAGCGGCACGAAGTCCGCGTAGCGCCAGGCGTTCCAGTCGAGATCGAGATGCGAGTACCAGTCGGCGTGCTGCAGCATGTCCGAAAACAGGTAGAGGGTCTGCGGGCCGGGTTGCGCGGCCACCTCGAGCAGCGTGGCGTCCAGGGCCTCCATCAGTTCGGCCGACGCCACCGGCGCCGACGCCCGGGTCGCGCCGCCGGCGCCGTCGATGCGGCCCTGCAGCGCCCCGCGACGTTCGCAGAAACGCACCGCGACGTCCCGGAGGTCCGGGGGCATCTGCGCGGGCAGGTCGTCGCAGTCGCGTTGTATCCGCTCGGCGTCCTTGGCCATGTCAATCGACAGGTCCGCGTTGTCGTAGGGCTTGCAGAGACGGCCCAGGAACTGCCGTGGCGACCGGGGGTCCGACGTCAGCGCGAACGCGCGCAGCTCGGTGCCCGCGGGAAGATCCAGGCTGATGTCGCGGAGCAGCGTGGCGTAGCTCGCCGGGCGTACGGGTTTCTGGAAGTCCACCAGCAGCGTGGCGCCGGCCGGCGGGGTCGCCGCCGTCCGGCACAGGTCGTCGTCGAGTTCGAGGACGGCGTCGCCCTGGTCGACGAGGACCACCATGAGCGTCGTGACCGCGACCACGAGGACTACGGGAACCAGGAAGCGCGTACCGCCACCGCGGCCGTGCATGCGGTTCGTAAAGGCATCCATCGCGAGAGGGTGGGGTTCCGCTGCGCTGGAAGCAGGCAATCATAGAGCGCGCTGGGAAAGGTGCAACCAGGGCGACGGCGGTCGCGCCGCGCCGTCCCGCGCGTTGCATGGACCGCCGGCAGACGGTAACTTCCGGCGCGTCTCTGGGTCGGGGCCGAAGTTTGACCGGACCGGAGCGCGTGGACCCACGGTGTCACACGACAGGGCAACGGAGATGGAAGGCCCCCGACCCGCTCAGGACCGTTCGCGCGGCAGTCCGCTCGCGCGCTTCGCTGTGCCTCTCCTGCTGATGGTGGGCGTCGTGGGGGCGTTCGTCGTCCTGTCGAACCGCGCACCCGGGCTCGATGCCGACCTGTGCCCGGGCCAGGAGGCCGACCTGACCGGACGGACGGTGGCGCTGTTCGATTTCCGCAAGCCTCTCGACCCGGAGCACCGGGGTCTGCCGGCCCGGTTGCTGCGCGGGGTCGCGG
>JAPPHP010000123.1 GCA_028821035.1 Gammaproteobacteria bacterium
CTGCTCGTCGTGCGCGGCACGCTCCCGGCGCTGTTCGCCATCGCCATGGGCCTGCTCGTGGGGGCCGTGGAGGCGGGCGACGACCTGGTCCCTCCGCTCGCGCTGGTAGGTACCGTCTTCGTGCTGCTGCAGGTGCTCTCCCCGCTGCACCAGGCAGTGAGCGCAAACCTCGGCAGCGCCACGGCGGCCTGGCTCTACGACCGGTTGACCGTGGCCTGCGTCACGCCGCCCGGCATGGGCCACCTCGAGGATCCGGAACTCACCAATGACCTGACGATGGCGCGGGACTTCGACCTCGGCATCAGCGGGCCGCCGCTGTCGATCTCGATGGACTTCATCGCCGCGGGCCTCGTGGAACTGCTGGCCGGTCTCACCTCCGCGGCGGTGCTGGCGGCCTATGCCTGGTGGGCGCCGCTGCTGCTCGGCGGCGCGTGGCTGCTGACGCACTGGCTGCTGCGCGAGAGCGGAGTGTGGCGGGACCGCAACACGGACGAGGTGCGCGAAGCGCAGCGGCACGCGGACTACGCGTACCGGCTCGCGGTCGATGCGCCGTCGGCCAAGGAACTGCGCCTCTTCGGCCTCGGTGGCTGGATTGTCGACCGCTTCCGCCGCCACCGCAAGCAGCTCCATGACCTGCGCTGGGAAGCCACGAGACTGCGCGAGCGGCCGGTGGCGACGAGCCTGGCGGTGGTGCTGGCCGCGAACGTGCTCGTGTTCTGGTCGATGGCGGTCGATGCGAACGCCGGGGAGCTGGAACTCGACGCGATGGTCACCTTCGCGGCGGCGGCGTTCGCGACCAGCATGATCGCCTTCGGCGGCCTGTCCTGGGCGCTCGACGGGGCGTCCGCGCCGGCCGCAGCCGTACTGCGGCTCCGCGAATCGATGGCCGGCGCCGGCGCGTTGACGACCGGTGCGGCGCGGGCGGACGGCATGCCGGCGCGCGAGATCCGCTTCCGCGACATGAAGTTCGCCTACCCGTCCACGGGGCAGGTGGTGCTCGACGGATTCGATCTCGCCATCCCAGCGGGGTCCTCCCTCGCCATCGTGGGCCAGAACGGCGCGGGCAAGACGACGCTGGCGAAGCTGTTGTGCCGCCTGTACGAGCAGCAGGACGGTGCGATCGAGGTCGATGGCGTGGATCTCAGGGAAATCGGCATCGAGTCCTGGCGCGAACGCGTCACGGCGGTGTTCCAGGACTTCGTGCGGTTCGAGTTGCCGCTGCGCGACAACGTGGCCCCGGGCGGCGCGCCGGACGAGGCTGTCCGGGAGGCGCTCGAAGAAGCCGGGGCGGCGGGACTCGCGGATCTCGACACGGTGCTGGCGCGAGGTTACGACGGCGGCACGGACCTGTCGGGCGGGGAGTGGCAGCGCGTGGCGCTCGCCCGGGCGCTGGCCGCCGTGCGGCAGGGCGCGGGAGTAGTCCTCCTCGACGAGCCCACCGCCCAGCTCGACGTCCGGGGCGAGGCGGAGATCTTCGATCGTATCCTGGCCGCAACGCGGGACGTCACGACGATCCTGATCTCGCACCGCTTCTCCACGGTGCGCCACGCGGACCGCATCTGCGTGCTGGAACACGGCCGCGTCGTGGAACTCGGCACGCACGAGGAACTCATGGCCGCGAACGGGCGCTACCGGACGATGTTCGACCTGCAGGCGCAGCGGTTCGACGACGAGGAGGGCCTCGATGTCCTCGAGTGACCCGAAGGCCGCACTCGACGCCCTGCCGGCGGCCCTGCCGTCGATGTGGCGGGCGCTGAAGCGCGGCTACGCGGCGGAGCCGACGCTGCTGGCGGTGGCGTTCACCCTGTCGCTGCTCGCGGCGCTGCCGGACGCCCTGATGGCGCTGTGGCTCAAGTTCCTCGCGGACGGCTTGCTGGGCGACGCGCCGACGCTCGTCGCCGTAGCCGCGGGAGGACTCGCGGTGTCCGCGGCGATGACCTGGGTGCTGCGGGTCGTGAGCGACCGCACGCAGCGGCGCTTCCGGGACCGCGTCACGATCGCGCTGGAGTCCCACGTCGCGGAGTTGCAGGCCAGCGTCGCGACGGTGGAACACCACGAGCGCCCCGACTACCTGGACCGGCTCTCCATCCTGCGCGACCAGGTGTTCGTGCTGGACCACATGTACATGTCGCTCTTCACGACCTGCGGGTGGGTGCTGCGTCTCGGCGTCACCATCGTGCTGCTGGTGTCCATCCATCCCGCGCTCGCACTGCTCGCGGTGTTCGCGCTGCCGACCGTGCTGACCTCGACGTGGCGGCCGGCGGTGGAGCGCGCGGCGGAGGAAGCCGGCGCGCAGTCGCAGCGGCTCGCGAGGCATCTC
>JAPPHP010000451.1 GCA_028821035.1 Gammaproteobacteria bacterium
GGGACGTGACGATCGAACTGCCGGCGACGACCGACTGCGACGCGGCGGGTGCGGTGTGCGCGGAGGACGGCCGGGCGCTGTCGAACACGGTGACGGCGACGGTGACGGGCCTGGCGCCGTTGACGGCGGAGTTCGTGGGCATGCCGGAGTCGCACGACGGGCGCAACGCGTTCGAGTTCGAACTGCGCTTCAGCGAGGACTTCCCGGGACGGCTGCCGTACACGCTGCTGCGCGACCAGGCGTTCCGGGTGGAGAACGGAGTGGTGCGCCGTGCGGGCCGGGTCGAGGCAGGGCAGAACCGGCGCTGGACGATCGAGGTGCAACCAGACTCGCACCGGGACGTGACGATCGAACTGCCGGCGACGACCGACTGCGACGCGGCGGGTGCGGTCTGCACGGAGGCGGGCCGGCCGCTGTCGAACACGGTGGCGGCGACCGTGGCCGGGTCGGTGGAAGAGTTGGTCTTCCTCGACGGCGCCGACGCGGTACGCCGCGTGGAGCCGCATCGCGCGGCGGGGTTTCCGATCGGGACGCCGGTGGCGGCGGCCGGGCCGGAGCCGCTCGAGTGGCGCATCGGGGATGCGCGAGACCTCTTCACGGTGGATGCGGCGACGGGGCAGATCCGCATGGCGGTGGACGGCGGGGCGGTCTTCGAGCTGCTCGATGAAGGCCGCTTCCGCTACCCGCGCGGCGACACCGGGGGCTCCTACACGGTGCTGGTGATCCACACGACGGTGACGGTGTCGGACTTCTTCGGCAGGGAGATCGAGACGCGGGTGTCGATCCGGGTGGCGGCGGACGAGCAGGGCGACGTGGCGCTCTCCACGTACGCACCGAAGGTTGGCAAGGCGATCTACGCGAGCGTGTCGGATCCGGACGGTGTGCTGCCGGAGTCGGTGGGTTGGCAGTGGGAGTACGACGACGGCGACTGGGTGGACGACGGCGGCGGCTGGTTCGTGCCGGTGTGGCGGGCGGTTGCGGGCGGTACCGGCAGCGCGCTGACGCCGACGGCGGACATGGTCGGCTGGGAGTTGCGGGCCATCGCGTTCTACGCGGACGGCCTGAGCGCTCCCGGCGAGGGCGACAAGCGTGCGGAGAGCGCGGCGACCGACGAGGTTCCGCCGCCGAACGCCAGCGTGCAGGGGCTGGACCTGCTGCAGGGGCCGCTCGCGGCCCGCGTGCTGCCGGACGGTTCGGCGGTACAGCCGGTGGCGCTGGTCGCATCGCGGCGCACGACCGCGGCCGTGGAGGTGCGCCACGGGTCGGACGGTTCGCCGCCGCTCGTGCTTCGGGTGGCGGGGGACGACTCGAACGCGGCAGTGGAGATCGAAGCGACCCTGCACTCGACGGTGGTCGAGACACCTGCGCCGGGCGACCAGGCCGGCGAGGCCTCGCGCAGCAGCGTGTACCTGGCGACGGTGCCGGGTTCCGCCGTGCATCCCGACACCGTGTTCACGGTGGTGGTGGATCCTGCGGACGCGGTGGCGGAAGCGGACGAGACCGACAACGAACTGGTCGCGCACCTTGCCCGGCTGCGGGTGGTGCAGGCGCCGGTGTTCCAGGTGCGTGTCGTGCCGCTGTCGGGGGACGGCGGAGACGCGGTGCAAATGGATGATCCGCAGGGGCTGCTGGCGGAGACGCTGGCGCTGCTGCCGATCGGCGCGCACGAGATCGACGCGGCGCCGCCGCTGCGCGTCGGCGGAGCCACGCCCCGGGAGATGCTGGACGCCGTGCACGCGGCGTGGAATCGCGCGGCTGGCGCGAACGAGTTCTACCACGGCGTCTACGGAGGGTCCTGGGACCCTCTCGAAGGGCTGGCGCTGGCAGGCGGGCGGGTGGCGGTCAGTCCGGTGCCCACGGGCGCCGCGGCGGCGGACTCGGGATGGATCGTGGCGCACGGCATCGCCCACAACTTCGGTCTGGACAGCGAGCCGCGGCCGGGGTTGGCGGCGCCGCGTGGCTGGTCGCATTCTGCCGAACGCTTCTTCGAGGAGATTCGTCAGGAGATCATGTCGCCGGCGGGCGGTCCGGCGCTGTTCATCTCGCACGCACACTACGAGCGGTCCATGGCTTGGCTGGACACGATGCCCGGCGGCGGACCGCGGAGAGACGGCGGCCAGCCCGAAGACGGTGCCGCGGCGCCGCAGGCCTCGGGCAGTCTGGCGCTCACCGGCGGGGTCGACGCCTCGGGCGCGTGGTACTTGCACAGCGCCGCGGCGAGCCTGCAGCCGCCGCGGACGGACGCGCCGGGGCCGTTCCGGGCCGTGCTCTACGACGGGGCGGGCATGCCGGTCGCCGAACGGGTGTTGCGCGTCCTGC
>JAPPHP010000243.1:0-1248 GCA_028821035.1 Gammaproteobacteria bacterium
GTTCAGGCTCGCGCCGGGTTCCTGGAAGATCATGCCGATCTCGTCGCCCCGGATGCGGTTGAGCTCGGCGGGCGCCATGCCGACGAGTTCCCGCCCGTCGAAACGGATCGAGCCCGCGGTGATGCGTCCCGTCTCGCCGAGGAGCCCCATCACGGCCATGGCGGTGACCGACTTGCCACAGCCGGACTCGCCGACAAGCCCGACCGTACGTCCGGCCTGCATCTCGAAGCCGACGCCGCTCACCACGGTCAGTTCCCCGCCCCGGGGCGCCGGGAAGCGGACTTCCAGGTCGGAGATTGAGAGCAACGGCGCCGCGTCCGCGTCGCGTCCTGACTGCGGCGCCCCGGCCACGCCCTCGGCGGCCGCCCGCTTGCGCAACGGTCCGGCCGGCCGCGCCTCGACTCTGGACAGCGCGTCGCGCAGGCCGTCCCCGACCAGGTTGAAGGCGAGCACGCTGAACACGATCATGAGGCCCGGCGGCCACACCATGAAAGGATGCTGGTGCAGGTAGTTCTGCGCCGTGGCCAGCATCACGCCCCAGCTCGCCTCCGGCGGCTGCACGCCGAGCCCGATGTAGGAGAGCCCCGCTTCCGCGAGCAGCACGTACGCGAAGGTCAGCGTCGTCTGCACGGTGAGCGGGCCGGTCACGTTCGGCAGCACGTGGCGCAGCAGGATGCGTGCTGTCGCCGCGCCGCTGACGCGGGCGGCGTCCACGTAGACCGCCTCCCGCACTTCGAGCGCGGTACCGCGCATCAGCCGGAAGAACGCCGTGGCGTTCGCGATGCCGAGGGCGATCATGGCGTTGGTGAGGCTTGGGCCCAGGATCGCGAGGATGGCGATGGCGACCAGCAGCGCTGGCAGCGCGATGATCGCTTCGACGATGCGCATCGAGATACGGTCCCACCAGCCCCCGAAGTAGCCCGACAGCAGGCCGAGCGGGGCCCCGAGACCCAGCGCGATGCCGACCCCGAGGGAGGCGGCCTTCAGTGCCACGGCGGTCGCCGCCACGATGCGGGCCAGCGTGCTGCGCCCGAGGTGGTCGGTGCCCAGCCAGTGCTCCAGGGACGGCGCCTCGAAGGTGCGCGTGAGGTCGATGACCAGCGGGTCCTGCGGCACGAGGTGGAGCCCGAACAGGGCGATGACCACGAGCGCGGCGAGATAGCCGGCGGAGATGACCGCGGGTCGGTGCTGCAGGAACGCCCGCAGGAAGCGCTCCCTGCCCGTCAGCGGAGCCGCGCTCCCCATCGC
>JAPPHP010000243.1:1258-2301 GCA_028821035.1 Gammaproteobacteria bacterium
GGGGGGGTGCTGGCCCGCCCGCCGCCCGCGCCCCGCCCCCGGCCGGGGCGCCGCGCCCCCCCCCGCGGGGGCCGGGGCGGGGGGGGGCGCGGGGAGGCCCGTTTCCGCGGCGACGGCGGGCTGGTCGCTCATGCCGGCCGCATCCTGGGGTTGACGTAGCCGTAGGCGATGTCGACGGCGATGTTGACGGCGACGATCACGAGGGTGCCCATCATCACGACGCCCTGCATGATCGGGATGTTCTGGGTGCGCACCGAGTCGATGGCGAGGGACCCGAAGCCGTTGAGCCCGAACACCTGCTCGACGATCAGCGCGCCGCCCAGCAGCCCGTTCACCTGGAAGCCGATGGTGGTCACGATCGGCACGGCGGCGTTCTTCAGCGCGTGCCGGAAGGTCACGGTGCGCTCGGAGAGCCCCTTCGCGCGCGCGGTGCGGATGTAGTCGGTGCCCAAGACGTCGATGACGGCGCCCCGCGTCTGGCGGGCGAGGGCGGCGCTGGCGGACGTGCCAAGCGCGACCGACGCGAGGGCGATGCTGCGCAGCCACTCGGTCACGCTCTCCGTCGGCGACGTGAAGCCCGTGGCCGGCAGGAGCTGCCACCAGAGGGCGAAGGGGATGACGAGGATGATGGCGACCCAGAAGTTGGGAAGCGCCTGCCCGACCGTCGCCCCGAGCACGGCCACGCGGTCGACGAGACCCCCGCGGTGCAGCCCGGCATAGACGCCCGCCGGGACGCCGATGACGATGCCGACCAGCATGCCGCCGAAGGTCAGAGACATCGTCACCGGCAGGGTGTCGAGCACGGCGTCGACGACCGTCTGGCTGTTGTAGGCGGACGTGCCCAGGTCGCCCTGGACGGCCTTGAAGAGCCAGCGCCCGTACTGGACCACGAACGGGTCGTCGAGGCCGAGCTTCTCCCCGAGTTCCTCGTACTGCTCCGGCGTCGCGTCGACGCCGAGGATGATGTCCCGGATGTCGCCGGGCACCAGGTGCAGCATCAGGAACGTCAGGAACGAGACGATCAGCAGCAGGGGCGCGAGCCC
>JAPPHP010000388.1:0-400 GCA_028821035.1 Gammaproteobacteria bacterium
AACCGCACCAGCAGCGACTGCAGGCGGCCGTAGCGGCTCATGAACGAGTGGCCGGCGTCGGGGTAGGTGGTGATCTCATGCTCGACGCCGAGTTTCTCGAGGTGGCCACGCAACCGCTCGGCGTGGCCGCCGAAGACGCGGTCCCGGCCACCGTAGGCGCCGACCACCGGGCAGATGCCCTCGAGCGCCCCGCGCTCCTCGGGGACGGCGCCGTAGAAGTCCGCCGCCGCGCCGATCGGCGCGCGGGCGGCGTAGAGGATGGCGAAGCCGCCGCCCATGCAGAATCCGGCGACGGCCATTCGCGAGGCGTCGACCACGGGCCGCCCCCCCCCCCCCCCCCCGGGGGGCCGCGGGTGGTGGGCGGGGGGCCCCCCCCCCCCGCCCCCCCCCGGCCCAAGGG
>JAPPHP010000388.1:410-2297 GCA_028821035.1 Gammaproteobacteria bacterium
CCGCGCCGCCAGCCACCGGCGGGCGGCCTCGATGTCGTCGAAGGCGCGACCCCTGCCGCTGCCCAGCGCGGCCATCGTGCGCCGGATGCAGAGCAGCCGGGGGCCGGCCCCGGCCGAGTACAGGTCCGGCGCGAGCGCGACGTAGCCGTTCTCGGCGAAGCGTCGGGCGATGCGGCGGATGTCGTCGTTCAGGCCGAACAGCTCGTGCAGGACGATCACGCCCGGCCGGGTGCCGTCGGCCCGGCCCGGGCTGGCCAGGTAGGCGGACAGGTCCCCGTCGCTGGTCGCGAGGCGAACGTCCTGAGCCTGCATGCCGCACCCGCCGCCTTGTGGTCCGGCCATTCTACGGCGAGCGCCCTCGTATTGCCCGGCGCCGAGTGGCGTGGACACAACGAGGGGCGGGCCGCGCGTGGCCCGCCCCTCGCTGTGATGCGGCCGCGCCGGGAGCCTAGTCGCTGAAGACGACGTCCCCCTGCGCGTCGCGGTTGGCCAGGCCGCTGCTCCAGCCGAGGGCGAGACTCAGCTCGCGCTCGCTCCCGATCGTCAGGGTGACGGTGGCCGAGGGCTCCTCGGCGGTCAGGTCGACGAACAGGTACTCGCCCACCTCGCCGTCGCGGACCGGAACGAGCAGGAGCGTCGGCCTGGCCTCCGGGATGCAGCTGAGGCCGACCTCGAAGTCGACCGACGCGTCCCCGCGGCTGGCCGTGGGGCTGCTGATCAGCAGCTCCGGGTCGCCCTCGCAGGCGGTCAGCGGCTCGTCCTGCCCGTCCTGCCCGTCCACGACCGGCGGATCGTCGTCGTCGGCCACGGCGACCGCGGCCGTCTTCGACGCCCCCAGGTCGTAGGCGGCGCCGTCGACCAGCGTGACCGTGACCGAGCCGTCGGGCTCGTCCGCCTGGTCGTCCGTCGTGGCGACCGTCAGGGTGACGCTGCCCGAGGTCGGGATCGTCACCGTGCGCTGTCCCGTGCTCGCGCCGTAGTCGCCGCTCTGCGAGACCGTGACGCTGACGGCGAGGTTCGACGCCGGCGCCGGGCTGGCCGTGAGCGTGAAGCTCGCCGCGCCGCCCTCGCTGACAGCACTGCCGCCGCTGACGCTCACCTCCGGCTGCTGCTGTTCCGTATGCACTTGCGCGGTGACGGTGGGGCATTTCTACCTGCGTTCTTCTCTCTACTCCCCTCCGTCAGCCCCCAACAGCCCAGATTCATTGTACGGCGATGCGCGGCAGCGCGGAGCCTTGTCGTGGCTGCCTGAGGATTCGCCCCCCAGGCGGCGGTGGACGAGGGGCGTGATTGCCCAGGGTTTGCCCTACTCCAACGACAAAGGCATCGGCATTATCATTGGCTTGTGAGGTATCTCTGGGATTCGTCTCGCGATGCGTAGCACGGTTGGCCGCGCGTCGTCCGGACGAATACGCGCTCCGGGAGCGACACGATGACTCGTGCGTAAGTGACGGTCGAACCCGACGGGATGGTCACCGACCGGTCGGCCTACTTCCGCGCCTACCAGCGGGAACGTGGGCGGTTGCGCCGCGAGTTGCGCGACCGCGAGGACCGGCGGTGCGCGGCGTCCGATTGCAACGTGTCGCTAGCGGGGAAGCGCCGGGGGACACGGTTCTGTTCCAACCCGTGTTGGCAGCGGGAACGCTACCGCCGCACACGCGAAACGCCACTCGCCCCGTGAATGCGCCTGGTGACAGCCAGCATGTAGGGACGGGCGGCGCGGCGGAATTCTAGCAGGGCGCCAGGATTTTCGGCTAGGGGGACAAGGACCCCACCTTGAGCACCACCCCCGCGCCGCGGTCGTGGTGCGGACGCGCTCCTCGCGGAGGACCGCCCCGTCGTCCCCGAGGATGCAGAGCTAGCTGTAGCGGTCGCTCACGTCGATGC
>JAPPHP010000468.1 GCA_028821035.1 Gammaproteobacteria bacterium
CCATGAGGGCGTGGTAGTAGTGCAGGTTGTGCGTCGTCATGAGGATCGCGCCGAGTATTTCACCGCACCGGTCGAGATGGTGCAGGTAGGCGCGGGAGTAGCGCGTGCAGGTCGGGCAGGCGCAGTCCTCGTCCAGCGGAACGTCCGCGAAGCGGTGGCCGGCGTTGCGGATCTTGACCACGCCCCGCGAGGTGAAAGCGTAGCCGTTGCGGGCGTTGCGGGTCGGCAGCACGCAGTCGAAGAGGTCCACGCCGAGCGCGACGTAGCGCACGAGGTCCTCCGGCGTTCCGACGCCCATCAGGTAGCGCGGATGCGCTGGCGGCATGTGCGGCATGAGCGCTTCGAGGACGGCGTCCATTTCCTCCTTCGGCTCGCCGACCGAAAGGCCGCCCACGGCATAGCCGTCGAACCCGATCTCGGTGAGCGCCTCCAGGCTCTCGCGTCGCAGGCCGTCGTGCATACCCCCCTGCACGATGCCGAACAGCGCCCCCGGACCGTCCGCGAACGCGTCCCTGCTGCGCCCGGCCCAGCGCATGGACAGGCGCATGGAATCGGCGGCCGCGTCCCGGGTCGCCGGATACGGGGTGCACTCGTCGAACGCCATCACCACGTCCGCGCCGAGGTTGCGCTGCGCCTCGATGGAGCGCTCCGGCGACAGGAACACCTTGTCGCCATCGATAGGCGAGCGGAACGCGACACCCTCCTCGTCCACCTTGCGCAGGTCCGCCAGGCTGAACACCTGGAAGCCGCCGGAGTCCGTGAGGATCGGTCCAGGCCACTGCATGAAACGGTGCAGGCCGCCGAGGTCGCGCACGGCCGCGTCCCCGGGGCGCAGCATGAGGTGGAAGGTGTTGCCGAGGAGCATCTGCGTCCCGGCGGCGGCGAGCGCGTCCGGCGTCATCGCCTTGACGGTGCCGTAGGTGCCGCAGGGCATGAAGACTGGGGTCTCGACCGTGCCGTGGGACGTGTGGAGCCGCCCGCGACGGGCCGCGCCATCGGTACCGAGCACCTCGAAGTCTCCCGGGGGCAATCCGGCCCTGTTCACGGCGAGGCCTCCCCGTCGCGTTCGCAGAACATGGCGTCGCCGTAACTGAAGAAGCGGTACTCCCGGGCGACGGCTTCCCGGTACGCGTCCATCACCCGATCGTAGCCCGCGAACGCGGCGACCAGCATGATCAGAGTGGACTCCGGCAGGTGGAAGTTCGTCACGAGCGCATCGACCGCCCGGAACCGGTAGCCCGGCACGATGAAGAGCGCCGTCGTCCCGGGGCCGGCCCGCACATGACCGTCGCGGTCGATCGCCGACTCGAGGGTGCGCACGACCGTCGTGCCCACGGCGACGACGCGGCCTTTCCGGGCGTTCAGCGCGCACGCGGTTTCCGCCGGCACCTCGTAACGCTCCTCGTGCATCCGGTGCCGCGACACGTCCTCCGTTCGCACCGGCTGGAACGTGCCGGCGCCTACGTGAAGCGTCACGCGGACGATGCGGCCGCCCCTTGCCTCTATCTTGCGCAGCAGCGCGTCGTCAAAATGCAGTCCCGCGGTCGGAGCGGCGACCGCCCCGGGGCGGTCGGCATACACCGTCTGGTAGCGTGCGGCGTCCTCGGGACCGGCGGGACGCTCAACGTAAGGCGGCAGCGGCACCTCACCGTAGGCTTCCAGGAACTCGCCCACGTCCTTCGGGAAACGCAGGCGGTAGAAAGCCCCGCACCGGGCGACGACCAGGAGGGCCTCCCCGCCCACCGAGACCGTCCTGCCAGCCTTCAGCGCCTTGCTGACACGCACCTGGCAGAGCGCCTCACGGGCGGACTCCATGCGTTCCACGAGGATCTCCGCCTGGCCCCCCGAGTCTTTCGTACCGAACAGGCGGGCCTTCAGGACACGGCTGTCGTTGAGGACGAGCAGATCGTCGGGACGCAGTAGATCGACCAGGTCCGTGAATCGCCGGTGCGCCACGCCATCGCCGTCGAGGACGAGCAGCCGGCTCGCGGCGCGCTCCGCAAGGGGGGCCTGCGCGATCAGACGCTTCGGGAGCGCGTAGCGGAAGTCCGAACGGCGCATTGGCTCGACCGACCAACGGGGACGCGTGGCGCGTACTATAGCGCCCTCGGCGATTGACCCCTTCCCGAGCCCTCGCTACATTGCCGGGCTCCCGCACGGCATCCGCATGCCGCCGCCTGCCTGGGTGGCGAAATTGGTAGACGCGCCAGACTCAAAATCTGGTAGGGGCGACCCTGTGAGAGTTCGAGTCTCTCCCCAGGCACCAAACTCACC
>JAPPHP010000248.1 GCA_028821035.1 Gammaproteobacteria bacterium
CGGTGGTTCCCGGCGCACGAGGAGCGCGCCGACGCCCTTGGGGCCGTAGATCTTGTGGCCGGACATGCTGACGAGGTCCAGGTTGTCCTCACGCATGTCGATCGGGATCTTGCCCGCGCTCTGCGCCGCGTCGGTGTGGAACGTCACGCCGCGCCGCCGGCACACCGCGCCGATGGCGCGGATGTCGTTGACCACGCCGATCTCGTTGTTCGCATGCATCACCGACACGAGCACGGTGTCGTCCCGGAGCGCGTCCTCCCCCGCGGCCGGCCGCACGACGCCGTCGGCGCCGGGATCGACGTACGTCACTTCCGCGCCCAGGGTCTCGAGCCAGGCGCAGGTGTCGAGGACGGCCTTGTGCTCGTAACTCGTCGTCACCACGTGGCGGCCGCCCGTGGCCTCGACCACGCCCTTGACCGCGAGGTTGTCGGACTCGGTGGCGCCGGAGGTCCACACCACTTCGCGCGGGTCCGCATTGAAGAGCGCGGCGACCCGCGCCCGTGCTTCCTCGACGAGTTCTTCCGCCTCCCAACCGTACACGTGCGAGCGCGACGCCGGGTTGCCGAAGACGCCCTCCGTGAGCAGGCACCCGCTCATGCGCTGCGCGACGCGCGGGTCTACGGGCGTCGTGGCGGAGTAGTCGAGATAAACGGCCTTGGCGGGCGTCACGAGGCGGGAATCAGAGCATGCGCGAGTCGATCAGGTTGCCGTCGTCCTGCCGCCTCGCCACATGCGCCACGTGGCGGCGCGCGACCAGCGACGCGAACGTGATGCGTTTCAGAAAGAGGTCGATCTGCTGCGACAGGTCGGCCCAGAGTTCGTGCGTCAGGCAGATCTCGCCGTCCTGGCAGTCGCCGGTGCCGCCGCATCGGGTGGCGTCCACCCCCTCTCCCACCGCACACACGATGTCGGAGACGCTCAGGTCGTCCAGGGCGCAGTCCAGCCGGTATCCGCCGCCCGGCCCGCGTACGCTGTCGATGTAGCCCTCGTGTTTCAGCTTGGCGAAGAGCTGCTCGAGGTAGGGCCGGGAGATGCCCTGACGCCGCGAGATGTCGGACAGGGGCACCGGGCCGCCCTCGCCATGCAGCGCCAGATCGAGCACTGCCGTCACCGCGTAACGGCCCTTGGTTGTCAGCCGCATGATCCACGACCCGCGCCGCGAAAACCGGCCGAGAGTATGCAATAGGGCCGACTGGCGTTCCAGTGGACGCGCACTCGCCGCGGCCCCGGCGACACCTGTGGCGGGCCTTGGCGAAAGGCCCGTTCCATGCGGCAAGCGGGGTCATTCCGGCGGCCCGGCGGACGTCTCCCCACGCCCCGCCACCGACTCGATGTGCGACAGCATGCCTCGCAGCATGCCGAGTTCCGTCTCGTCGACGCCCACCCGGCCGAACAGGCGCCGCATCCGCGTCATCACCTGCCGCGGTGCCTTGGGATTGAGGAAGCCCACGCCGAGCAGCGCGGTCTCGAGATGCTCGAAGAAGGCTTCCATTTCGGTCACCGTGGCGAGCCGGCGATCGGACGGCACGGGCGCCGACGCGGTCCCGCGCGCCTTGAAGAGCTCGTAGCACACCACCTGTACGGCCATCGCCAGATTCAGCGACGGGTACGCCGGATTCGCGGGGATCGTCAGGTGCAGGTGGCAGCGCTGCAGTTCCTCGTTGCTGAGCCCGCTCGTCTCGCGTCCGAAGAGGATGGCGACCGGCTGCTCGTAGCCTCCGGTGGCGAGGTTCTCGGCCACCTCCTCGGCGTTGGCCTGGGGCCAGGGAATGCGGCGTTCGCGCGTGCTGGTGCCGATGGCGAGCGCGCAGTCGCCGATGGCCTCGTCGATGGAGTCGACGATCACGGCGGCGGCCACCACGTCGACCGCCTGCGACGCCCTCCAGTCCGCCTGCGGATCCGGGAAGCGGCCCGGGCGCACGAGATAGAGGGACTCGAGACCCATCGTCTTCATGGCGCGCGCCGCGCCGCCGATGTTCCCGGGATGGCTGGGTTCGACCAGCACGATCCGGACCTCGCCCATGAACTCGCGTCTCGTCGTGAAAGGACGGTGATAGCATAGCCTTCTACCCCCGCACCGCCCCTCCCCGGATCGCCCCCGCATGCACCCCATGGTCAACATCGCGTTGCGCGCGGCGCGGCGGGCCGGCCGCATCGTCCTGCGCGCCATGGACCGGGCGGGGAGTCTGCGCGTCGAAGAGAAGGCGAAGAACGACTTCGTCTCCGAGATCGACCGCGCCGCCGAAGACGCCATCGTGGACACCATCATGC
>JAPPHP010000247.1 GCA_028821035.1 Gammaproteobacteria bacterium
GTGACGTGCACCGGCAGATCGTCGTAGACGACCTCGCAGGTCGCGACCGCGTTGCGGCCGGCCTTGTCGATGGGCGAGATGCGCACCTCCGGCCGCTGCAACTCGGCGAAGAGCAGCGTCATGCCCTCCGTCCGGCGCGCCACCCGGTCCGCCGGCGTGGTGCGCACCAGGAGCAGGACCCGCTCCGACTCCAGGGCCTTGGTCGTCCACACCTTCCGTCCGCGGACGACGTAGTGGTCGCCGTCCCGCCGCGCCACCGTGGAGATCGACGTGGTGTCGGTCCCGGCGTCCGGTTCCGTCACCCCGAACGCCACGTGCAGGTCCCCGTTCGCGATGCGCGGCAGGAATCGCTGCTTCATCTCGTCGCTGCCGTGCTTCACCACCGGGTGCATGCCGAAGATCGACATGTGGATGCCGCTCGCGCCGTTCATCGCCGCCCCGCTCGCGGAGACTTCCTCCAGGATGATGGACGCCTCGGTGATGCCGCGTCCGCTGCCGCCGTACTGCTCGGGGATGGCGATGCCGATCCACCCCGCCTGCGCCAGGGCGTCGTAGAACTCCCAGGGAAAGCGGTGCTCCGTGTCGCACTTCGACCAGTAGTCGTCGGGGAAATCCGCGCACAGCTTGCGGATCGCGTCCCGGATGAGCCGGTGTTCCTCGGTGGCCTCGAAGTCCATGGGTCTCCTGCGCTGAAGCGAACCGCCGGACATTAGCAGAATCGGCGCGGGATGGCCCCGAGCGGGGACCGCGGCGCTCCTGCGATACACTCTCCGGTTCCTCGAAGCGGCGGGAGCGCGTTCGGGCATGGAGCTGACCCTGGCCACCGACAAGATGCGCGGGACGATCGAAGACGGCGTCGGGTGGATGACGTTCAACAACCCGGCCCGCCACAACGCGCTGTCGCTCGAGATGTGGCAGGGGGTCGGCGACATCCTCGAGCGTTTCGAAGCCGACGACTCCGTGCGCCTGGTGGTGATGCAGGGCGCCGGCGGCAAGGCGTTCGTCTCGGGCGCCGACATCAGCGAGTTCGACAGCAAGCGCGCCAACGCCAAGCAGAAAGCCGAGTACGCCCGTATCTCGGCACGGGACGGCCGCGCCCTCGCCACCGTCTCGAAGCCCCTCATCGCGAAGATCGAGGGGTACTGCATCGGCGGCGGACTAGCCACGGCGCTGAACGCCGACATCCGCTTCGCGACCCCGGATTCCACGTTCGGCATCCCCGCAGCACGGCTCGGCCTCGGCTACGACTACGAAGGACTGGCGAAGCTGTCCCGGGTCGTGGGGCCCTCGCGGGCGCGGGACATCCTGCTCTCCGCCCGGTTCCTGAACGCCGAGGAGGCGCTGCGGATCGGGCTCGTGAACTTCATCGTCGAGCGGGACGAAATCCACGACGAGGTCGTCCAGTACGCCCACCGGGTGGCCGCCAACGCGCCCCTCACCGTGCGCGCGGCCAAGGCCGCCGTCGACGCCTGGGAACGGGGCGGACTCGAGGACGACCTCGACGGCGTCCGGCAACTCGTCAACGCCTGTTTCGACTCCGAGGACTACAAGGAAGGCCGCCGGGCCTTCGCCGAGAAGCGCCCGCCGCGGTTCGCCGGCCGCTGAGTCCGGACGTTCGAAGATGACCGAGCGAGTCGTCACGGCCAGCGTCGTGATCATCGGCAACGAGATCCTGTCGGGACGGACGCAGGACACGAACCTGGCGCACATCGCGCTGCAGCTCAACGAGTGGGGTGTCCGGGTCCGCGACGCCCGCGTCGTGCCGGATGTCCTCGAAACCGTGGTCGCCGCCGTGAACGAGACGCGGGCCGCGTTCGACTACGTCTTCACGACCGGCGGCATCGGACCGACGCATGACGACATCACCGTCGACTGCATCGCGGCGGCGTTCGGGGTCCCTGTCGTCGTGAGCGAGGAGATCGCCGCGGTCATCGGCAGCCGGCCGGCGCCGGCGCACGTCATGGAGTCGCGCATGCGCATGGCCCGCATCCCGGAGGGCGCATCGCTGATCGCGAACCCCACCGGCGGTCCGCAGGGCTTCCGTATGGACAACGTCTTCGTGATGGCCGGCATTCCCGCCGTGATGCGGGCGATGCTGTCCACCTTGCAGGACCACCTCGAAGGGGGATCGGTCGTGCGCTCCCGGTCGGTGACCGCGCACCTTGGGGAGAGCGAGATCGCCGACGGCCTCGAGGACATCCAGCGGCGTTATCCCCACATCGACCTCGGCAGCTACCCCTTCTATCGCGACAACGTCTA
>JAPPHP010000024.1 GCA_028821035.1 Gammaproteobacteria bacterium
CTTCAGGATGATGAACGTCGATGTCGTTACCGGCAACCGCGTCACGGAGGAGCAGGAGACGGAGGGCCTCGACCTCGTGATGCACAACGAGCGGGGCTACGACCTGTAACGCTTTACGCGTCGTCGGCTTCCCAGTAGGGCGGGTTGTTGAGCGGCCCGAGCGTCTGGCCGAGTTGTATCAGCAGGCCGTGGGCGCTCTTCGGCGAGATGAACGCGTCGATGGATTCGGGGTTGTCGAAGCTCTTGTCGACGACCCTGACCCCCTGCTCCTCGAGCAACAGCGTCTTCGTTTCGAGGTCCGGGGTCTGCAGCGTCAGGTGATGGAAGCCCTCGCCGCGACGTTCAAGGAAGGCGGCGAGAAAGCCCTCCGGATTGACCGGCTCCAGGAGTTCGATGCAGAAGTCGTGCAGGTCGAACAGCGCCAGGCGGAAGTCTCCGGAGGCATGCAGCCCGGTCTTCCGGTGGGTCGCCCCGAGCACGCCTTCGAAGAACGCCCGCGCCCGCTCGATGCTGTGCACCGCGATGCCGATGTGATCGAAGCGGCCGATCGGAGCCGTCGTCCCTTCTGCCATGGCGTTTCTCCCGTTGCCGGCCGCATTGTATGCGCTGGTGTCGGGGCCCTGTCGCTTACCGTCCCCCACGCCGCAGCGCGCTGTCGACGAGCGCGTCGACCAGGCTCTCGAAGTCGTACCCCGCCGCCCGGGCGCCGTCGGGGTAGAGGCTGGTCGGGGTCATGCCCGGCATCGTGTTGACTTCGAGGAGGTGGATCTCCTCGCGGTCGGTGACGAGGAAGTCCGCCCGGGAGAGGTCGCGGAGCTCCAGGGCGCGGTGGCTCTCCACGGCGATACGCTGCAGCTCCCGGGTGGCGTCCGCACCGAGCGGCGCGGGCACGACGTGCTCGCTCCTTCCCGGCGTGTACTTGTTCCGGAAGTCGTACCACTCGTCTGACGGGGTGACGATCTCGATGACCGGCCATGGGACGGGCGCCGCGCCCTCGAGATCGAGGACGCCGACCGTGATCTCCCGGCCGAGGACGAAAGGCTCCACGAGGACAGGGTCGCCGAAGCGGCGCGCGGCCAGGATCGGGTCGCGCAGGTCGCCGCCGTTCGGCAGGGGCGTGACGCCGAGCGCCGAACCCTGCCGGGTGGGCTTGATGGCGACCCGGGAGCCGAGCCGCCGTTCGACGCGCGCGACCGCGTCGTCGATGGCGAGCTCCGGAGGCAGCACCACATCGTCGAGCACGGGCAGGCCCGCCGCGCGGAACAGGACCTTCGCGACGTGCTTGTCCATGCCGAGGGCGCTGCCGCGCACGTCGCTGCCCACGTAGGGGAGGCCCAGCATCTCCAGATAGCCCTGGACGGTCCCGTCCTCGCCGGGCGGCCCGTGCAGGACGGGAAACACGACCCCCGGCGCGAAATCGCCGAGCGCGTCGGTGAGCCCGTCGTCCAGTTCGATCAGCTCGACGTGCCGGTAGCGCGCGCGCAACGCATCGGCCACCTGGCCGGCGGACGACCGGGACACTTCCGCTTCCGGCGAGTCGCCGCCGGCGAGTACCGCGACCCGTGCCTCCTTCAGGGCCACGTCGCGTTCTTCACGTTGACTTCCGGCAGGTCGTCGTCGGGCTCGAAGCCGAACACCTTGCCGAAGAAGAAGTACTCCGCCTCGATCGCGCGCCGCGCGTTCTCGACCTTGCGGAAGCCGTGCCCCTCGCCCTCGAAGAGCAGGTACGCCACGGGGATGCCCTTTGCGCGCAACGCGTCGAACATCGTCTCGGCCTGGTTCGGGGGTACGATCCGGTCGTCGGCTCCCTGGAAGAAGATCGTCGGACAGTTCAGTTCGTCGACGTGGCCGAGGGGCGATCGGTCGGCGAAGTCGGCCTCGTCGACCAGCCGGTGGATGTAGCGCGACTCGAACTTGTGGGTGTCGCGGGCGAGGGCGGCCAGGTCGCCGATGCCGTAGTGCACCGCGCCGGCACGGAAGGTCCGGGAGAAGGCGAGGGCGGCCAGGGTCGTGTAACCCCCGGCGCTGCCGCCGCGGATGGCGACGCGGTCGGGGTCTATGCGTCCCTCGAACGTCAGGTGGCGTACCCCGGCGACGCAGTCCTCCACGTCCACGATGCCCCAGCGGCCGTTCAGGCGCTCGCGGTAGGCGCGGCCGAAGCCGGTGCTGCCGCCGTAGTTCACGTCGAGAACCGCCCAGCCGCGGGACGTGTAGTACTGGATGCCGAACCCGAGGTCGCGG
>JAPPHP010000226.1 GCA_028821035.1 Gammaproteobacteria bacterium
GCGCCTTGATGTGCATCGGCGCGACCTTGCCCTCGACGTCGCGCGACGGATATTCATGGATGCCGACGATGGCGGCGTCACGTGCCTGTGCTGCCACGCACTCTCCTTGCGATGGCCTGTCGAACACGCCCAGTGTAGTGGCCCCCGTGGCCGCGCGCCAAGAGACGACGCCCGGATCGCCTCGGCTCCCGGGGCAATTGCGGGCTACGGCGGCACATGGCGGGCATCGCCGCCGCGCCGGCCCGGGGGCCCGTGTTCGGGCGGCGGGCCAGGCTCCAGCCAGACCCGCTACAGAACATCGCCCTTTTCATCCCGGAAGCCAGCCTCCATCGGCGAGCGTCCCTCGCAACAGAACATCGCCCTTTTCCTGCTCCGCGTGGTCCAGCCGCGGCCGATGACCAGCTCGACCCTCCCGCGGGCATCGACCTCGATCCACACCACGTCGTTGTCGTGGCCGCGTCCGCGCCCGTGCCCCGTCCGGCCCGCGGTTTGAATGGGGCGATGTTCTGTTGAAGGGCGGCGCCGCGCTCGAATAGGGCGATGTTCTGTTGAAGGAGCGGCGCTGCGGTCGAATAGGGCGATGTTCCGTCGAAGGGTGGCGCCGGACCCATCCCGCTTCATGGACCGTTCACCTCTTGGCGCGCAGGCCCGGTGCGTTGGGCGAGATCGCCCGGTTCGGGGCCCGGCCGACGACACCCGGTGCGCGCCGCCCTCGTGGGGCACCGGATCCCTGCGGGAGAGCGTCACGCTGCGGAACGGGGACCCATCCCGAATTGGAAGAGTGTCAGAACCGACTTCCGTCGGTCCGGGGAGCGCGGAGAGGGTCGGCTTCTACCCGGAGAAGCCGATCCACCGCCCCGCGGCGGCGACGGTGAACCAGACGCCGAGGGACGCGAGGCCCAGCACGGCGCCGAGGAGCCGCCCGGGATCGCGCCGGACCAGCGGGTGCTTGATCGCGAAGGTGAAGACGAGCCCGGTCGCGAGGGCGATCATCTTGACCCAGAAGGAGTAGTTGTAGAAGCACTTGATGGCTTCGGAGAGGAAGAGCGGGATGCCCGTCGCGAACATGGTGGCGAGCGCCGCGAGGAACCAGGGCCGCGCGTCCGCGAGGACCAGGTGGGGCGCGCGGCCCCGCAGGCCGAGGCCGAGCAGGCGCAGGTCGACGACCAGGAGCGACCCGCCCAGCAGGCCGAGCCCCAGCAGGTGCACCGCCTCGATCGCCGGGAAGAGCCAGAGCGACTCGCGGATCGCCTGGCCCACGGCCGTGCGTTCGAGGGCGTCGAACACTTCGAGCCAGTTCATGCCTGCGCCTCCACGACGCACCCCGCGAGCCAGTAGACGAAGTCGGACTGGGGCCGGTAACAGTCGAACCAGTTGTAGGCGATCATGCGGCCGAACACGATGATGCCCGACCACAGCACCAGCGACACCGCGGCCGAGACCCGGGCGCCGAGCGGGGGCTTCGGGTCGGTGTCCCAGCGTTCCCGGTCACGCTGCACGCGCCGGTGGAAGATCCAGACGTTGATCGCGGCGGCGACCAGGAAGACCACCTTGATGCGAAACCAGACGCTCTGGTAGGTCCGCACCGGAATCGCGTAGAAGAGCAGCAGGCCCGTGGTCACCATGATGACCGCACCCACCACCGTCCAGGGCAGGAGCCGCGCGTTCATCTCCGAGACCGGCACGTCCCGGAACGCGACTCCGAGCAGCCGCAGGTCGACCATCATCACCGTCCCGGCGAACAGGAGCAGCGTCACCACGTGGGTCGACTCGATCAGCGGGTAGGCGTAGAGCGACTCGTGCAGCGCGATGCTCCAGCGCGTGCTCGCGAGCCACTCGCAGAAAGGCAGCAGCGACATCAGGCAACCCCTCGTCGGCCGCGGCGCCCTACGGAGCCCCGCCGGGCACGGGCCTTTCGAAGCGGCCGCCGTCGCGGAACTCGAACGCCGTGGAGTAGAAGCCCGCCGTGCGAAGCGTCAGCGTGGCGTCGGTCTCGCCGCGGTTCTCGAAGAACCAACCGTGGATCCCGGGGAACGACGCCACGTACGTACCCGCCCCGCGGTCGGACCGCGCCCGGTCGAAGGACTCCGCGTACCCCGGCTCGGCGCCGTCCGGTTCGCTGTGCAACTCGTACAGCACTTCGCCGGTCGCCGTCCAGTCGTACACCATGCTGTCGCCTTCCTCCAGCCGGTACTTGTACTCGACCGACTCGAACGGCGACAGCGTGAAGC
>JAPPHP010000457.1 GCA_028821035.1 Gammaproteobacteria bacterium
CGGCGTTCGGCTGGACCGTGGAGATGCAGGTCATGGCGATCCAGGCGGGGCTCACGACGGTGGAGGTTCCCGTGGACACACACGCTCGAATCGGCGATTCGAAGATCAGCGGTACGCTACGGGGCGCCGTCGGCGCCGGACTGGGCATTCTCGGCACCATTGCCAGGTTGCGCTGGCGGAACCCGCTCGTGCGAGGTTGGGAGTAACCATGATCAGCGTGACCCTGGTGGACGCCAACACCTACGAGGTGGTCGTCGGCAACGGAGCATGCCGGGTCCACCGCGTGCGCATGAACGGGGACTACTACCGGCAACTGTCCGGGGGCGCGTTCACCCACGAGTGGGTCCTCGTGCAGGCATTCCGATTCCTGCTCGAGCGGGAGCCTGACGCTTCGCTTCCGGCGGAGTTCGACCTCGCGGCCCTCGCCGCCGACTATCCCGGGTTCGAGGCGGACATCGGGCGCCGGCTCCACCGGCGCTGAGGTCCGGCTACCAGGCGTTCCAGTGCGTGATCGACGACGCCGGCGGGCGATCCGCGGGCCGGAAGTCCATGCCCACCGTGTACGCCACGGGCAGCAGCGCCACCTGCATCACGTCGTCCGGAATGCCCAGCAACTCGGCGGCTTCCGCCTCGTGGACCAGGTGCAGGGTCGTCAGGCAGGAGCCGAGACCCCGTGCCCGCAGCGCCAACTGGAAGCTCCAGACGGCGGGGAAGATCGATCCGAACATCCCCGCCATCATCGCGGCCGGTACGTTCTCGGCCGGCCGGCCCGCAAGGCACGGAATGACATGCACCGGGACCTCGTGGAGGTGCTCCAGGAGGTACATGGCCGAGCCGAACACCCGTTGGGTCTGCGCGTCTTCGGACTGCGCGTACTGCGCACTCGCCGCGGTGAGGTAGTCCTCTCCGCCGCGCCGATAGAGGTCCGCCAGAGCCCGCCGCTTGTCCGCATCCTCGACCACCACCCAGCGCCACCCCTGGCTGTTGGAGCCGGTCGGGGCCTGCATCGACAGCGCGATGCACTCCTCGATCACCGCCCGGGGCACGGCACGCGAAAGGTCCAGGCGCTTGCGCACCGCACGCGTGGTCGACAGCAGTTCATCGCAGACCGCGCGGTCCAGTGTCATTTTCTCTCCCCGTTTGCGTCGGCGGACCGACATTACACCACGGCGGCTCCCACCGAGCGCTCGCACGACGTCGCGGTCGCGCGACGCAACGCCTCCCGCTGCGTGTATTCTGCGTCCCATGGCCTCGACGCTACCGGGAGACGGGAGCGCGGTGCACCGCGCACGCACCGCGATCGACACGGCGTTGCGCAAGCGGGCGCGGTTCGCGGTGCACTGGCTCGCTGCAAGGGGCGTGCGGCCCGATCACGTGACGGTCGCCGGGCTGCTGATCGTCGTCGCTGCGGCGGTGCTCATCGCCTTCGGGTGGCTGGCGCTCGGCGGGGTCGTGTTCCTGCTCGGCAGCGCGCTGGACGGCCTCGACGGCGAGCTGGCCCGCCACGGGGACGGCGCCCGCGCCTCCGCGTTCGGGGGCGTGCTCGACTCGACGGCGGACCGGGTGGGAGAAGGCGTGACCTTCGCGGGACTCGCCGCCTATTTCGTCGGGACGGGAGACGCGCTGGCCGTCGTCGCCACCGTCCTGGCGCTGACCGGAGCGAACCTGACCAGCTACGTGCGGGCACGGGCCGAGGCCGTCGGCATCCCGTGCCGGGACGGTTTGTGCACCCGGTTCGAAAGGGTTCTCATCCTCGGCGCCGGCACCGCGTTGCACGTGCCGGAAGCCGCCGTCCATCTGCTCACGCTGCTCACGTTCGTCACGGTCGCACAGCGGCTCGGCACGGTGCGACGGGGACTGCGCGAGGGGTAGGGCCCGTTACGGTTCGTCCCCGGAGGGCGGATCCACGAGCGTCCACCGGACGCCGCACAGGTCGATCCGCTCGAACTTCTTTTCCGCGCCCGGCGGCGCCCACAGGTCCACGCCGACCACGCCGGTCCGCCCGCCGGGCTCCGGCCGGACGAAACGCATGGTCTGGCCTGCCGCGAGGCGCAGCGTCGCGGGTTGCGCCGGGTCGATCCAGGCGCCGGCGCCGAGCCCCCGCATCCAGCGCCGGCATAGCTCCTCCGGTTCGACGGCGCGCGGCGCGATCTCGACAGCCGCGAACCCGGCCGTCACGCCGCCGTGGGGCCGCGCGTCCACCCCGTTCTGCCAGGTGTTC
>JAPPHP010000110.1 GCA_028821035.1 Gammaproteobacteria bacterium
AGTCGAGGATCGCGCCGCCCAGGAACAGTCCCATGCCGACGCCGATGTATCCGCCGGCCGAGTAGGTCGCGACGACGGTCGCCCGGAGCCGCGGCGGGTAGTAGTCATACAGGAGCGAGTATGCGGCGGGCGATGCGCTCGCTTCGCCCACCCCGACGCCGGTACGGTAGACGGCAAGCTCCCCGAAGGAGCGCGCCAACCCCGACAGCGCCGTCATCGCGCTCCAGAACATCAGCCCCAGCGAGATCACGCTGCGGCGCACCCAGACGTCCGCGAAACGCGCGAGCGGAATGCCGAAGACCGCGTAGAACACCGCGAAGACCGTGCCGTACAGGAAGCCCATCTGCGCGTCGGTGACGCCGAGATCCGCCTTGATGGACTCGGCCAGGATCGACAGGATGTGTCGGTCCACGAAGTTGAACACGTACACCAGCATGAGGACGCCGAGGACGTAGTGCGGGTACCAGCGGGCCGAACGGTCGGCGGCGGACCTCGCCTGCTCCATGCGCAACATCCCCTTCGCGACGCCCCGCGGCCCTTCCCCGACGCGCCGCCCGCCGACCGCTCCTTATAGCATGCGCCCGGCAGCCTGGACCCTTAACGACAGGAGCGCGGATGAAAGCACGCGCCTCGAGACGCCCGTCCGGCATTCCGAGCGATCCGGCGGTGGAGCCTCATTCTCTCGGGAGGTGTCTTTTCCTGCACCTGGCTCCCGGCATCGCCAACATCGCGGCGACGGTGCTGGGATTGGCCGTGTTCTGGAACCCGGCACTGCCGCCGGAACTGTTCTTCGGCGTGTTCACGAACGTATTCGTGCTGATTCCCGTACAGCTCGGCTACCTCTACTACCTGGCCAGGAAACGGCACAACCCGGGGTGGTCGCTCGAAGGCATCGTGGTGTACGACCGGCCGATTTCCTGGTCGCGTTACCTGATATGGGTCCCAGCGATCCTGGCGCCAACCGCCGTCATCTTCGCGGCGCTCGAACCGATCACGCACCGGCTCGAGGCTACTCTCGTTGGCGTGAGCGTCTTCGCCAGATACCAGGCGCCGGCGCTCTCGGAGGTCGCGGGGATCGTTCTATTCGCGAACGTCGTGCTCTCCGGCATCCTCGTCCCCATCACCGAAGAGCTTTACTTCCGCGGGTATCTGCTGCCAAGAATGCCAACCCGGTTCGGACGCCTGAAGCCGGCCGCACACAGCCTGCTTTTCGCCATGTACCATCTCGACACGCCCTGGATGATCCCGGTCCGTACGCTGGGCATCCTGCCCCTCATCTACGCGACGATGCACACGCACAGCGTCCGGCCCGGCATCGCCGCGCACTGCCTGGTCAATCTCGCGAACTTCTCCGAGTCCGTGTCGCTGCGGATCGGGACCCAGTGAGCGAGCAGGTCTTCGAAGACGCCGCCTAGCGGAGCCTCGAGTACGGCAGCGGATTGACGTAGTCCACGAACTCGGTCTCGACGGCCGCGAAGGCCCTGTCGAGTTCCGGCAACGACGGGACGCCGGTGCGGAACGAGAGGTCGAGCGGTCGGTCCGGGAGCACCCACAGATCAGTGAACTCGCCCCGCGCGCCCGACCGCGCACTGTAGGCGGTCACCAGCTCCGTTCCCTGTCCATCCACCCGGTCCACCAACTGCCCCACCGCCTCCAGCGCTTCGGCCAGGGTGCCGAGCGGTGCCTTCAGCCGGGCGAGCAGGTACTGCCGTGGCGCGTCGGGCGGGTCGTCCAGCACCCGCGCGAGCCGCTCCGCCGTGGCGTATAGCAGGGTGTCCCCGAGGCGCACGTATTCCTCGATATCGAGCCCCAGGTCCATCAGCCCCTTGATGGCATCCGGATCCGCCAACTCCCGCATCAGTTGGGTCGTCGCCTTGTCGTAGTGCTCGAGCGAGTCGAAGCGCACGAGCAACAGATCGCGTCCCCGTTCACCCGTCGACCACTGAAACCCTCCGAGCAGATCGAACCCGCAACGCTCCATCAGGGGAACCGCCACCTCTCCGTAACGGACGACGTACTTCTCGAAGTTCGCCGGGGTGGCCGGATGGACGGTGTGGATGACTTCCATGATGAGCGCCATGACGTGGACCTGCCTTGGGAAAACGCGCGGGAGTATAGAGGAGCATTCCGACGAACGTCCGGACGCCGGTTTCCGGGCGGCTCACGGAAGCCGGGTGCGCCCGGCTCAGGGCCGCGGGGCCGCGACCGGTTCCAGG
>JAPPHP010000382.1 GCA_028821035.1 Gammaproteobacteria bacterium
CCATGTCCTCGAGGAAGGCGTCCGGGTCATCGCTGCCGGTGCCTACGCCCGCGGCCACCACCGCGCGGCACCGCTCCGGATGGGCGAGGGCGAACTGCACCGCCGTGTACGCGCCCATCGAGAGCCCGCAGATGTGCGCGCGGTCGATCTCCATGGCATCGAGCAATCCGACCAGGACGGCTACTTGCCGGTCCCAGGTGTACTCGCGCCAGTCGTCGCGCACCTCCGACGGCGGATAGCCCTTCGCGTTGTAGACGAACACCCGGTAGAAGCGCGAGAAGTAGCTGATCTGCGTTTCCCAGCTCTCGATACTGCCCGCGAACTCGTGACAGAAGACCAGCGGTGTCCCGCTGCCGACTTCCAGGTATTCGATACGGGCGCCGTCGAGCGTCAGTTGCGGCATCGGATGTCTCCTCAAGGGGCGCCAATCGTGTTCACGATAGCAGCCAGGCCGTCCCATACAATGCCTCGGCATGAGTGAGCCCGCCGCTCAGTACGCTTCGGGACGCCGCCGGAAGCTCTCGCGCCCGGCGAAGCTCGCGTTCGCGTCCGGGTCCCTCGAAGAGGCGATGGTCGGCGCCGCCGGCATCGCGACGATGCTTTTCTACAACCAGGTGCTCGGCGTCTCGGCGGCGCTCTGCGGCACGGCCTTCCTGATCGCGAGCATCGTCGACGCCGTGTCCGACCCGACGGTCGGGGCGCTGTCCGACAGCGTGCGCACGCGCTGGGGACGCCGCCACCCGTTCATGTTCCTCTCGGCGCTGCCGCTCGGGGTCAGCTTCTACTGCCTCTACCAGCCACCCGACCTCTCCGAGTTCGGTCTGTTCCTCTGGTTCACGGCGTTCTTCGTGCTGCTGCGCATCGCCAAGACGTTCTACACCGTCCCGCACGCGGCGCTCGGCGCCGAGCTGACCGACGACTACGACGAACGCACGTCGATCTTCGCCTGGAACTGGGTGGTCATGAACATCGGCAGCATCGCGCTGACGGCGTTCGTCCTGATGGTCATCTTCCCGACCACCGACGAGTACGACAACGGGCTGCTGAACCCCGGGCGCTACGAGTGGCTCGCCGTCATCGGGGGCGTGTTCGTGGCCGCCATGGTCCTGACCTGCACCCTGACGACGGCCAACCAGATCCCGCACCTGCACCAGCAGCTCGCGGCCCTCCCGGACGAGGCGCGCCAGCGCTACCGCCGTTTCTTCCGGGACCTCGTCGAGAACCTGGGCGGACTGTTCCGCAACCGTTCCTACGTCTCCATGTTCGCCTGCTGGGTCGTGCTGTCCATCACTGGCGGGATCAAGGGAGTGGTCGTCACCTACGCCTTCATCTACGGCTTCGAGTTCACGTCGGAGGAGATCACGCTGCAGCAGGTGGTGCGCGTCCCCGGCGCGTTTCTCGGGATCGTGCTCTGCGCCTGGCTGACGCGGCTCATCGACAAGAAATACAGCGTCATCGCGCTCTGCTACTCGGCCGGGTTCCTGGTCGGCCTGCCGTTCTGCCTGCGCCTGGTCGGCTGGTTCCCGGACAACGGCACGCTCGCCCTGCTCGTCGCGTTCTTCGGCATCTGGGTGATCGGCTACATCCCGTTCCAGTCGGTCTCCATCGTCATCGACTCCTGCCTCTCGGACATCGCGGACGAGCACGAACTCGCGACGGGGAACCGCGCCGAGGGCATGATCTTCGCCCTGCGGACGTTCGGGGCCAAGATGACAGCGGGCTTCGGCGGGCTCTTCGCGGGGTTCGGCCTCGAGATCATCGGCTTCCCCGAGCGGGCCGACGTCGCGACGCTGGCGCCGGAGGTGATCGACGGCCTGCTCTTCATGATCGGGCCGCTCTACTGGATCATCGTGTTCGGCGGGCTCGGGCTCGCGTTCCTCTACAACATCGACCGGGAGCGACATGCAAGGATCCTGCAGGGTCTCGAAGCCAGGCGCAGCGCCTGAGGCGCATTCTCCATGCTGAAGATCTACGGCGTGCCCAACTCCCAGCCGGTCCGCGCGGTCGTGTGGACCTGCCTGATGCACGAACTGCCTTTCGAGTTCGTGATGACGAGCCAGAACCGGGACGCGAAGCAGCCGGAGTTCCTCGCTTCCGTGAATCCCCGCGGCACCATTCCCGCGATCGACGACGACGGTACCGTGCTGTGGGAGAGCCACGCGATCCTCATCTACCTCTGCGAGAAGCACGGCTGGACCGATCTCTGGCCC
>JAPPHP010000122.1 GCA_028821035.1 Gammaproteobacteria bacterium
GACCTGCAGTACGCGACCACCACGACGACCGCGCCGTGTCTCGCCGTGCCGGAGCCGGTGGCGCCGGACCCGGCCGCGCTGGCCGACGCGGCGGCGCGGATCGCAGGGGCGCGACGGCGCGTGATCCTCGCCGGGGGCGGTATCGCGACCCATGCAGCGCGGGAGGCGCTGACCGCGTTCGCGGAAGCGATCGATGCGCCCGTGATCACGACGCTGAACGGGAAAGGGGGCATCGATCCCGATCACCCGCTGCACCTCGGCCCGGTCCTCATGCACCCGCCGCTGCGGGCGGTCGTCAACGAGGCGGACCTGCTGATCGCTGTTGGAACCCGCTTTCAGGCGGGGACCGGTGGCGCGAAGATCCGGATCGAGTTGCCGCCGATGGTGCATATCGACGTGGATCCCCGCTCGGTCGGCCTGAACTTCCCGCCGGTGGCGGGCGTGGTGGGAGACGCGGAACTGGCGCTACGGGAACTGCTCGAGGCCGGTCTGGGCCCCGGCGACGCGCAGTTCCGGGAGTCGCTGCGGTCACGCGCGGCGGAGACACGGGCGCTCTACCGCCGGCGGATCGGCCCGGATCACGCGCGGGTGCTCGACAGCTTCGCGAAACACCTGGGCCGGGACGCGATCTTCGTTCGCGACAGCACCATACCCGGCTACAACTGGGGCAACGGGCTGCTGCCCATCGACCACCCCCGCGGCTACCTCTTCCCGACGTCGGGCGCCATCGGGCCGGGCCTGCCGCTCGGCCTCGGGGCGGCGGTCGCGACGCGCAGGAAGACCCTGGTGATGCACGGCGACGGGGGCCTCATGTTCCACGTCGGCGAGCTGGCGACCGCGGCGCAGTACGGCATACCGGTGGTCGTGGTGGTGTTCAACGACGGCGGTTACGGAGTGCTGCGCGGGCTGCAGGCGAGACGCTTCGACGGCCGCTTCCACGGGACCGAACTGCACACGCCGGACTTCGTACAGCTCGCCGAAAGCATGGGCGTACCGGGCCTGCACGCGCGGGACGCGGCCGAGTTCGACGCCAGGCTCGACACCGCCATGTCCCTGGACGGTCCCGTGCTGATCGAGCTCGATGCGCACAACCTGGAACCCATCGAGGGCGTGGTCCGTGCCCCGGGCCGCCATGCTTGAACTCGGGGTGATCGCCGACGATCTCACCGGCGGCGTCAAGCTCGCGAGCCTCCTCACGCGGGCCGGCGTGCGCTGTCCGGTGGTCATGTCGGCGGACGCCCTCGAGACACTCGATGACGACGCGGCTGCGGTGGTCGTCGGCCGCAAGCTCCTGGCGCGCCCCGCGCGGGAAGCGGTCGAAGACGCGGCGCGCACTGGCCGGGCGCTCCTCGCACGGGGAGCCCGGCAGCTCTACTACAAGTACAGCGCGCTGTTCTCCTCGACCGAGCGCGGCAACATCGGACCCGTCGCCGAGGCGCTGATGGACCTGACCGGATCGGGGCACGTGCTGTTCTGCCCGGCGCGCCCGGAGCGGCGGGCCACGCTGTACCAGGGGCGACTATTTCTCGGCTCCGCGATGCTGCACGAAACGCCCAGGCGCCACGACCCCGTCACGCCCATGACGAACTCGAATCTCGTGGAGGTGCTGCAGTCGCAGAGTCGCGTACGGGTGGGGTTGCTCGGTCACGGCACCCTGCGTTCCGGCAAGGCGGCCAGCGAGCGCTACCTCGGCGAGCAGCGCGCGGCGGGGGTGCGGTTCTTCCTGGTCGACGCGATAGACGGGTCCGACCTCGACCGCATCGCCGAACTCGTGCGGGACGCCCCCCTGGTCACGGGGTCGGACGACCTGCCCGTGGCCCTTGCGCGCCGCTGGCCGGCTTCCGGCGGCCCCCCTGGTCCGCCGTTACCCTCCGCGGCGGGCGACGCCGTCCTCATCGCCGGTAGCTGCACTCCGAAGACCGGCCGCCAGCTCGCGCGGTTCGAGCAGGCGCATCCCGTCCTGCGGATCGACCTGCTGCAGGCGGCCCGGGACGCCGCGACGGTCGAACGTGTCGTGGACTGGGCGGCGGAACGGTTCGCGCACGGTCCGCTGGGTGTCGCGACCACCACGGATGCGGACGGAGTGCGGCGCGCGCAGGCGGAGCTTGGCCGGGCGGGCGCGGCGGCGCTGGCGGACGGGCTGCTCGGCCGGCTCGCGCAACGCCTCTACGGGCTCGGTGCGCGCAACTTCGTCGTGGCCGGC
>JAPPHP010000480.1 GCA_028821035.1 Gammaproteobacteria bacterium
CGACCGGCGCGCGGCGCTGCAACGCCGCATCGATCGCGCCGGTGGCGCAACCCGGGCGCAGGCGCCGGTCGCAAAAGCCGAACTGATGGAGGCCCTCGACGCGACGCTGCTCGAAGTGGCCGTCGCACCCGGACCGCAGATCCTCTACGTGTTCTCGGACATGCTGCAGCACGCCGACTGGTACTCGCACGTGGACCTCGACTGGAACGCGTGGCGTTACGAGGACTTCCTGCCGCTACGCCAGGCGCGCGGTCCGGTGCCGGGCGCGGCAGACCTGGCTGGCCTCCAGGTCCCGATCCTGTACGTCCCGAGGAGCGAACTCACCGACCCCCGGCGGCCGCGACAGGCGCACCAGGCTTTCTGGCGAGCCTACCTGGCCGGCGCGGACGTGGAGTTCCGCGAACAGCCCGCCCTGCCCGGCTACGCGGCCGCACCCGTGATGCGCACGCTGCGGGACGCCGAGTCCGCCGCGCGGGAGCGCGAAACGCTCGAACGCCAGCGCCTGGAGGCGGAGCGCGAACTGGCGCGCATCGCCCGGGAAACCGAAGCCATCGAAGCCGAGCGGCGTGAGGGCGCCCGCATCGCCGAGCGGCGCGACGCCATGCAGGAGGAACTGCGCCGCCAGGAAGACGTCCTCAAGCAGGAACTCGCCCGGCTGCGCGCCGAGGTCGTGGAACTCGATGCCGAACCGGTCGAGACGGTAGCGCCCGAGCGTGTCGGTCCGGTGGACGAGCCAGCGCCGGCCGTGCCGGATACGCTCGTCGCCTGCGATGTCCGCCTGCAGCCCGAGTTCCGCGCGCGGCTCGAGTCCGAACGCTATCCCGGCAACCGCCGGGTGAACTACGGCGACGCCACGATCACCGTGAGCTACGTCGTCGATCCCGACGGCGCGACCGTGGACGAGAACATCGCGGTCGTGTCGGAACGTTCCATCGCCAACAGGCCCGAGTACTTCTCGGTCCTGTCCGAGGACACGGTCGGCGTCGTGAAGGACTGGACGTTCACCGTCGAGGCGCCCGACGCCGGCCAGGCATGCCGCGCCACGGAGCGGCGCATGGCGACGTTCACCTATCGCCAGAAGTGCGTCGGCCGGCCGATGCCCTCGTGCCGGACGGTACAGTCGGGGGTGAGCTTCCTCGAGGGCGCCGGGTAGGGCGTCAGAGCCGGTACCGACGGTCCAGGTAGGTCACCACGAACTTGATGCGTGCGGCGCAGCGGCCGGCGGGCTCCGCGTCGCCCACGCACAGGGCCTGGATGTCGCCGCCCCGATCGACGAGGCCGGCGTCGAGCGACTCCAGCAGCGTCTCCTTGAGGTCCCGCGCCCGGTCGCGGCCGAAGTCCGACCGCTGGGTGGCGCAACGCCCGCAGACCAGTTCCCGGAACACGAGGGCCTTGCCCACCGTGTAGGCCCCGCGGGCGTTCACCTTGCTGTTGCCGGGGCCCGCCGACCCGGAAGCCAGGGCCGCCGGCGGGAGCAGCGCCAGACAGGCCGCGCAGCACAACCCGACACCCCATCGCTTCACCCGCGCGGTCCTCCGTCAGAGCGTGTCGAAGAAGTAGCTGACCGTGGCCCCGGTGATCCCGTTCGCCGCGGTGTTGCGCCCGTCCACCACGCGCGCGTGGAACAGGTTCAGGCCCACGTTGCCGAGGTTCCAGAAGAGCCTCGCGCCGACGCTCTGGAGGTCCTCTTCCAGTTCCGGGAAACGCGCCGGCGAGAAGCCCGGAGCGCCGATGTCCAAGGCGGACTCCGAGTTGACGTGCTGGTAGTCGAAACCCAGGGTGAACCGCTCGTTGACCAGCCAGAGCGCCGAGACGTTCGCAAAGACGGCCGAGGGGATGTCGTTGTCGCGGTCGCGATAGCCCAGCTCGCCGCTCAGGCCGAACCGGTCGCCGAGGAACTTGCCGACGATGACGGACGCCTCGTAGCCGTTGCCGCCGTCACCGAGGGAGTTGATGTACCCGGTGTCGTAGTCCCCGGCGACGATGCCGCCGATCCGGAACGCCACGCTCGGCGCGTCGCTGATCGCCTCGTCCACTACCCGCCAGGTCAGCCCCACCGTCGTGTCGACCAGTCCGCTGTAGCTGTCTTCCGGCGCCGGCCCCGGAAACAGCACGACGAAGTCGCTCTGTGCCCAGCCCACCTGCACGTCGACGGCGAGGCTGTCGGTCATCGCGTAGTCGAGGTTGACCCA
>JAPPHP010000456.1 GCA_028821035.1 Gammaproteobacteria bacterium
CTGGTGGGGGCGGGTGCTTTCGCGGGCGTTGTCGACGCGGTGCTCGCACACCTCGTGGGGGGCGACGCAGCGCTGACGGTCGCCCTCGCCATGGGCGAGATCGTAGTCCACCAGCCGGTAAGGCCCGTCCTCGACCACGTACTCGTCGATCAGCGCCTGGTAGATCTCCTCGGGGCGCACCTCCCGATCGAGCCGCTCCGTCAGTTGCTGCACGACGGACGAGAACTCCACCAGCATCTCGCGCGGTAGCGACACGCCGAAGCGCTCCTCGAGGATGAAGCCGACGCCGCCCTTGCCCGACTGGCTGTTGACGCGCACCGTCTCCTTGTAGGAGGAGCCCACGTCCGCCGGGTCGATCGGCAGATAGGGCACTTCCCACGACGCGTCGGCCACGTGCGCCATCCCCTTGCGGATGGCGTCCTGGTGCGACCCGGAGAACGCCGTGAACACGAGGTCCCCGGCGTACGGGTGACGCTCGTGTACGGGCAGCTTGTTGATCTCCTCGACGGTCGAGCGGATGCGCGGCATGTCCCGGAAGTCGAGTTCCGGGTCGACCCCCTGCGAGAACAGGTTCATCGCCACCGTCACCATGTCGCAGTTGCCGGTCCGCTCCCCGTTGCCGAACAGCGTGCCTTCCACCCGCTCGGCGCCGGCCATCAGCGCGAGTTCCGTCGCGGCGACCCCGGTGCCCCGGTCGTTGTGCGTGTGCAGGCTCACGACCACGCTGTCGCGCGCCGGGAAGTGGCGGCAGAACCACTCGATCTGGTCCGCGTAGACGTTCGGCGTCGCCATCTCCACCGTGGACGGCAGGTTGACGATCATCTTCTCTTCCGGCGTCGCGCCCCACTCCTCGGCCACCGCCGCGCAGATGTCCACCGCGAAGTCGAGTTCCGTGCCCGTGAAGCTCTCGGGGGAGTACTCGAACACGATGTTGGCGCCCGACAGCGCGGACAGCCCGTCGCGCACGACCCGCGTGCCCTCCACGGCCAGGTCGACGATGCCCTGGCGGTCCATCTCGAACACGACCCGGCGCTGCAGCGTCGAGGTCGAGTTGTAGAGGTGGAAGATGACGTTCGGCGCGCCTTCCAGGGCCTCGACCGTGCGCCGGATCAACTCCTCCCGCGCCTGGCAGAGCACCTGGATCGTGACGTGCGGCGGAATCCGGCCCTCGCCCACGATGCGGCGGATGAAGTCGAAGTCCGGCTGCGACGCCGACGGGAAGCCGACCTCGATCTCCTTCAGGCCGATGTCCAGCAGGAGATCCCACATACGCAGTTTCTCCGCGACGTTCATCGGGTCGATGAGCGCCTGGTTGCCGTCCCGCAGGTCCACGCTGCACCACCGGGGCGGCGCTTCGAGGACGGCGCCCGGCCAGGTCCGGTCGGGCAGGTCGATGGGCTGGAACTGGCGGTACTTGCCGTGCGGCATGGCGCCGGCGCGCGCACCGGCGGCCCCGACGGCAAATGCGGCGTCGGGTGTGGATTCCAATGGCTGCGAAGTCATGACGAACCTCTCGACACACTTGTGGCGGCGGTCTGGGAGTCTGGTCGAGTGGGCGGAAAGCCCTTGTAGGTGAGGTATATGCCGGCTACGCCGGCAGGAGCAGGCGCAGGATGCGAAGCGCGATCGTGGAGGGCAGTCCGGTCATGTCGGCGGCCACTATACTCGCGTTGCGGCGATTGTCCAGCGACCGTTTCGCGTCGGATTCGGCCGCCCGCCGGGCCGGCGTCTCCGGCTTGCGCCACCGGTGCGTCATCGCCTGCGCGCCAGTCCGGCCAGGCTGGCCGGCGCGACGCCGTAGCGGATCGCATTGCCCTCGTGCAGCCCGTTGAACTCGCGCTCCGCGTACGCCACCACGTCGTCGCGCTCGCCCGTTGGGATCCCCGCCCGGGCTGCCATCGCGAGCACGTCTTCGCGCCGGCAGGTCTTCCAGTCGACGCATCGGCGAACGACCTCCGCTACGCAGTCACGATGGGCGAGCGCAGCCTTGCGCGGGAATCCATCTGTGCGCGTAGTGCCGAGCGGACGCGAGATAGCTCTCCAGGAACACCTCCCTGAGCAACGCGACATCGTTCAGCTCGTGTATCGAAGAGCGTTCGCCGATCGATCGCGGCCTCGGCGAGAAGGCTGACCACGTACTGGATCGCGTCCTTGTGGTTCAGGATCATCAGGGCCTCGGCTCGATCCTT
>JAPPHP010000108.1 GCA_028821035.1 Gammaproteobacteria bacterium
CCACCGCCACGCTTGCGTGGCGCGGACACCAGACCCCGTGGAACGCGCTGAAGTACTAGGAACTTACGGGACACCACACTAGGGGCTTGCGCCGCGGGGCGCACACCGCCAAGCGGGGGTACGCGTGACCCGTCTCCTCCACGACCGCGGGCGTATGGGGGACCTCCTCGTCCTCCTCGCCTTTGTCGCGGTCCTGATCGCACCGCTGCCCAGCATCCCTCGGCTGGCCACGTACCTGCTGGCAGCGCTCGTGCTGTGCAGCCCGGGGCTGTGGCGCGCGGCGGCCGACTCCCGGCTCGCGGCGTGTGCCGCTGCGCTGCTCGCCTACCTGGTCCTCACGGGCCTCTGGTCCGAGGAACCCAACGCATCGGACGCCCTCAGGATGTGCGTCCGGGCGCTGGTGCTCGGCTGCTTCGTGCTGGCGTTCGCGGACTCGGTCGCACGCGGCACCGCCCATGCACGGATCGGACGTTGGTTCGCGCTTGCGGGAGGCCTCGTCGCCGTCGCAGCCATCGGCAACTTCCTGCTCGACCCGCCGCCGGAGGGCCGCCTGCACGGCCTCGGCCGCGTGCACAACTCGGTCACGGCCGCGCAGGCATTCTCCGTCGTCGCACTGGTAGCGCTCGACGCGGCCTGGCGCGCCCCTTCCTCGCGCTGGCGACTGCTCGCGGGCGCCAGCGCACTCGCGGCGACGGTGGCCGTCCTGCTGTCCGGGTCCCGTGCGGCGTGGGCTGCGCTCCCGCTCGGCGTTGCCGCGCTCGCGCTTGCGTGGACCACCCGGTCACGGCGGCGCTTCGTCGGCCTCCTCGCCGCAACCGCCGCCGCGCTGGGCGTCGCCTTCGTCGCGCTCGTGACCAGCGATTTGGCCGGGGACTACGTGTTGCCGCGCGGGGACAGCTTCCGGCTCGTGATATGGGAGTCCGTCGCGGCGGACATCGTTCGGCAGGGGCTCTGGTTCGGCCGCGGCATCCTGACGCCGGACGACACGCTGCTCGGGGACCTCACCTTCCGGCACGTCCACAGCATGTACCTCGCGGTGCTCTTTCACGGCGGCATCGTCGGGTGCGCCCTGTTCGCCGCCGCCCTCGGCGGGACCGCGTTCGCGCTCGTCCGCGCGCTCGGCGCCCCGGACGCCCGCCTCGCCCTGGCGCTGCTCGTCGCCGGCGCCGTGTTCTGGCTGACCGACGGCCGGCAACTCGTCGACCGGGTCGGCGTGCACTGGTGGCTGTTCTGGCTGCCGGTGGCCACGGCGATCGGCATGATCCGGCAACCCGTCGCCGACCCGACTGCCGGCCGGTCGATCACGTCTTCGTGACGAGGATGTCCTCCATCACGAGATACTCCAGGTCGCAGCCAAGGAACATCGTCAGCGCGTCGTCCGGCGTGCACACGATCGGTTCCCCGCGCCGGTTGAGCGAGGTGTTGAGGACGGCCGCATTGCCCGTGCGCGCCTCGAGCGCCTCGATCAGGTCGTAGTAACGCGGGTTCCACCGGCGTTCGACCACCTGCACGCGCGCCGTGCCGTCCGCGTGTACCACCTCCGGGATACGCCGCTTCCACGCCTCCGCCACGTCGAAAGTCACCGTCATGAACGGCGCCGGGTGATCCGTGCCGATGATGTCCGGCGCCACCCGGTCGAGGATCGACGGGCAGAAAGGACGCCATCGCTCGCGGTACTTGATCTGGGCGTTGATGCGGTCGGCGATCCCGGGGACGCTCGGGCATCCCAGGATGCTGCGCGCCCCGAGCGCCCGCGGGCCGAACTCCATGCGCCCCTGGAACCACGCGACCGGCTTTCCCGCAGCGAGCAGGTCGGCCGTCTCCCCGACCACGTCCGACAGCCGGCGGCACGCCACTCCCGCCCGCTGCCGCACCCCACGCTCGCAGGCGTCCGTATCGAAAGCCGGTCCGAGGAACACGTGCTCCATCCTGCCGAGCCGGTCTCCGCCTTCGGCCGCGACGTGCGTCGCCGCCCCGAGCGCCGTGCCGGAGTCACCGGCCGCCGGTTGCACGAAGAGCGCCTCGACGTCGGGACGCGCGAGGATCCCCTGGTTCAGCTTGACGTTGAGGGCGCCGCCCCCGGCCAGGACGATGTGCCCCGTCTCCGCCAGGACATCGGACAGCCACGCGTCGATCAGCCCGAGGCAGCACTCCTCGTACAACTCCTGCATGGCCG
>JAPPHP010000014.1 GCA_028821035.1 Gammaproteobacteria bacterium
TGGCGCGCGATCCTGCACGTGGGCGGTCCCGCGATCGCGAGCGGGCTCATCAACCCGGTCTCCATGCTGATCGTCACGCGGCTGCTCGCGGGCCACGGCCACGAAGTGGTCGCGGGTTTCAACGTGGCGGCGCGGGTCGAGATGCTCGCCCACATGATCCTCTGGTCGGCCTCGTCTTCCATCGAGCCGTTCGTGGGCCAGAACTGGGGCGGGCGACGTTTCGACCGTGTCCGGTCGGCGCTCAAGATCACCGAGGGCTTTTGCGTGCTCTGGGGCCTGTTCACGTTCACCGTGCTGGCGTTGTCCGGGGAGTTCCTGGTGTCGCTCATCGACGACAACGCGGTGGTCGTCGCGGTGGCGGTCGCGTTCTTCCTGATCGTGGCCCCGAGCATCGGCGGCATGGGCGTGATGCAGGTCGCGATCGCGTGCTTCAACGCGCGCGGCAAGCCGATGCCGGCGCTGACGATCTCGGTGGTGCGCACGTTCGTGTTCTACGTCCCGCTATGCGTCGTGGGCAACGCGCTCTGGGGGTACATCGGCATCTTCGTCGCGACGGCGCTCACGAACGTGGTGATGGGCGTCGCGGGGTGGTACTGGAACCGGGCGTCGGTCTTGCGGTTCGTGGCGCGGCAGGAGGCGGGTTGAAGGGACGGGCCCATCGGGCAGCTCGGAGTGGAGTAATCTGCGCATCGATTTCAGGAGAGGAAGATCTGCCATGACCGAACTGGCGAAGGCCACACGCGCCACGATCATCCCCACGCTGCGCTACCGCGACGCGCACGCGGCGATCGACTGGCTGGAGCACGCATTCGGATTCCACGCGCAGTTTGTCGTACCCGACGGCGAAGGCGGAGTGGCGCATGCCCAGCTCACCTTCGGCAACGGCATGATCATGCTGGGGTCGGCCCGCGAGGACGAGTTCGGGCAGATGCAGCGCCCACCAGAGTCCGAGGACGCCCCGGTGTCGCAAAGCCCGTACGTGATCGTCACGGACGTGGACGCGCATCACGCCCGGGCGGTCGAGGCGGGCGCGGTGGTCGTGATGGAACCGGAAGACAAGGACTACGGCGGCCGCGGTTACGGCTGCCGGGATCCGGAAGGCAATCTCTGGAGCTTCGGCAGCTACGACCCGTGGGAGGAGGAAGACGCCGGAACGCCGCGAGCGCGGCGTCCGCCTGGCGACTCAGGGTCCGGGGGCCGAGTCCAGTTCTCGACCACGAGTTCCGGGATGCCGTGGAAGTCCCCTGCGTTGTTGGTGACCAGGGTCACGCCCAGCGATAGGGCGTGCGCGGCTATCTGCCGATCGTACGCGCCGCGCCCCGAGGGCGCCACCGCCTGTAAGCGCCCCAAGGCCCACGCGGCAGCGGCGTCGAACGGCATGACCGCGATCGAGGAGAGCACGACAGCGGCGTCGCTCCGCGCCAGGTTGGGATCGGCGCTCCTGGCGAACCCGACCTGTATGACGAGATCGCCCGCGCTGCACTCGTCCAGATGTCGGCTGCCTCCGAGGATCGCGTAGACGCAGATGTTCGTGTCGAGCATGTACCTCATGGTTTCCGGGACTCGCGTGGTTCTCCCCGGGCGTGCGGAGGCGCGGCCCAGTCACGCTCATCCTGGATGGGCTGCTCGCGGACGAGTCCCCGGAAGTGAGGCGCGAGCCTGCGCAGTGCCGCGCCCAGACCGGTGAGCGGGCGCCTCGCGGGCCGCACGATCAGCTCTTCGCCGCGGCGCTCGATCTCGACCTCGATGTCCACGCTGTCGAAAGCAAGCGCCTTCGGAATGCGAACCGCCTGACTGTTGCCGTTGCGGAACAGGCGGGTTGACTTCACGATGGGTTCCGACTCGGTCATTGCGGGTCTCCTCGGAAGACCTCCTGCGCCGCTCGACTTGGAGTGTAGGCGGACTGACAACGCATGTAGATACGTATGTGTGCACAAAGCGAGCCCGCAGCCTGTCACGGGCTCCGACGGGCTATCAACCGCCCGGTGGTTCCCCGGAACTTCGCGAGGCACTGGCCGGTCATCTGGCGCGCGCCCGTGGTCTCACATGCCGGCCCGAGCAGATCGTGATCACCCAAGGTTCCCAGCAGGGCATCGACCTGTGCCTGTGCCTGCTCGTCGGCAAGCCTGCCGGCAACGTGGCGTCGGTATCTACTCAGCCTCCTCAGGCTATGCGCGACCACCCGAGTGCGTGGAGCTCCTCGCTGGCTACGCCTCCCTCGCGGAGCGGGACATCGCCGTCGGTGTGCGGAAACTCAGGGAGGCGCTCGACAGCCTGGACGAGGCCTCGTGATCAGCCAGACACCCTGACCTCGTCCGACCCGACCGGCAACTCGAAGCGCATGCCCTCGACCGTCAGTACGACCTCATCGGGCAGACCGCGCCGGAACACGTCCTCCATGAAAGCGTTCGCCGGGGCGGGGACGAGGTGATACAGGGCGAGCTGTCCCACGCCGATGCGTTCGGCCAGGGCGACGAGGTCGTCGGTGTGCGCGTGGTAGTCCAGGATGTCCGTGAGAAGCTGCGCGCCCCGCGGGTTCGCCTGCTCGTTCGCCCGCGCCAGGGCCAGGACGAGGTGTTCGGCCAGGGCGTCGGTGATGAGCAGGTCGGCGCCCTCCGCAGCCTCCTCCAGGGACCGGGTAACGATGGTGTCTCCCGTGACCACGACGGACCGGCCCCGGTAGTCGAAGCGGTAGCCGAAAGCGGGAGCCACCGGCGAGTGATCGACGGGAAACGCCCGGATGCGCAGTCCGTTTTCGTCGTGGACGAGTCCAGGCTCGATCGTGCGGGCGGCGAGCACACCGAGTTCGGGCGGCATGAGTTCGGCGCCGTGGTGTTCGGTTCGGTAAGCGGCGTCGAGGGCGAACGCCTGGTTGAACCCCGCGACCACCTGTTCCACGCCCTCCGGTCCGACTATCTCCAGGGGCGCATCGCGGCCGGCGGCCCAGGAGTTGATGTTGTGGTCCCCGATCGCGCCGATGTGGTCCGAGTGGTAGTGCGTGAGGAAGATGGCGCGCATGGATGCCACGGGCAGGCGTCCCAGCATCGTCACCTGGGCGGAGCCAGAGCCGGCGTCGACGAGAAAGAGGTCGGCTCCAGCGATCACCGCAATACACGCCTGCGCCCGTCCCGGCGCCGGGAGTGGCGAAGCGCTGCCGCAGACGAAGACGTGCAGGCTGTCCGGATCCAGCGGCTCCTGCCCCTCGATCAAGGCGGAGAGCATGCGCTCCAGCACCAAGTCCTGCCCGGCGCGCGTCTGCGTGGCGAACCAGTAGACGATCGCCCCGACGGCCACGATAACGACCAGCGCGGCGACGACCCGCTTCATGGCGTCACTCGTCCGAGGCGAGGACCAGCGTCCCGGTCGTCGAGAGCGTCCCGCCGGTACCGTTCACCACGCACGTGCGGGCATTCGTCTGCTTGCCCTCGATGCCGTGCACGCCGTCCTCCGCCGTGCCGGAAAGCTGCCGGTACGCCTCCACCAGCAGTTGCATGCCGTACATGCCCGAATGGTTGAACGACAGGCCGCCGCCATTGGTGTTGATGGGCAGGCGTCCGCCGGGCGCGGCGTGGCCCTCTTTCCACAACGTGTAGCCCTTGCCGCGCGGGGCGAGGCCGAGCATCTCGGCGGTCATGGCGGCGGTGATCGTGAACGAGTCGTAGATCATCGCCATCTCCATGTCCTGCGGTCCGAGCCCCGCCATCTCGTAGGCGATGGCCGAGGAGCGCGAGGCGGACGTGGCGGTGAAGTCCTCCATCTCGAGCATGTTCTGGTGCCCCATGGACTCGCCTGCGCCGGCGATCCAGACCGGGCGCGTCCGCAGGCTCTTCGCGATCTCGGGGCGCGCGACGATCACCGCGCCGCCGTGGTCGGTCACCAGGCAGCAGTGGAACAGCGTCAGGGGCCAGGCGATGAGCCGGGCTTCCATCACGTCCTGAACGGTGATCGGTCCGCCGAAGGGGTTGGTGTCCTTCGAGAACATGAGAGCGCGCGGGTTCAGCATGGCCCACTGGCGCGTGACGACGGAGACGTGCGCGAAGTCCTCGGGCGTCGTGCCGAAGCGGTGCATGTGGCGCACCATGGCGTGTGCGTAGTTCGACGGCGCACCGAAAACCCCGTAGGGGATGGTCATCTCCGTGCCAGGATCGATCTCGCCGGCCACCGGCCGCCCCCCGCCGCCGGCCCCGCGATAGGACCAGCCGGCCTGCCCGTGGCTCACAAGGGCGATGTCGATGATCCCGGCATGGATCGCGGCCAGCGCGTGGTGGACGTGCACCTGGAACGAACAGCCGCCGACCGTAGTGGTGTCGAGGTAGTGGGGACGGATCCCGAGGTGTTCCGCGAGCTGTTGCGACCAGCCGGTCGAGAAGACGCCCTCGATGTCGGAGATCGGGATCCCCGTGAGGTCCGAGACGTTCTTGATCGCCTCGATGTGGTGCTGGAGCGACGTGACCTTCGGTCCGCGTTCTTCCGGGTAGCCGATCTCGTTCGATTCCGCGGCGCCGACGATGGCGGCGGCGTTCTTCAGGTTCGCTGCCATCAGGAGGTCTCCGCCACGCGCCAGAAGGGGATGTGAGTGTCCTCGTCCGCTTCCTCGAACTCGACCCGCACCTTGGCACCGATCTCGATGGTCTCGGGGTGTTCGGCGTCGACCCCCCGGAGCACGGTCATCATGCGGTCGCCCTCGGCGAGGTCGATGTAGGCCGTGACGTAGGGCACTTCCTTCGCCCAGCCCCCGAAAGCCCGGTGCTGGACGGCGAAGGTGTGGATGCGCCCTTCCCCGCTTCCCTCGATCCATTCGATCTCCGTCGCGTGGCAGAAGGGGCAGATCAGGCGCGGATACCAGTGCACGCGGTTGCAGCTCGTGCACCGGGGCAGCATCAGCTTGCCCTCCTTCGCGCCGTCCCAGAAAGGCTGGGTGTGGAGCCCCTTCGGGGGGATTGGTTTGTCGTAGGCCACGCTTCAAGAGTCCCGTCGAGTGATGGGGGCGGCGAACATACCATGCCTGCCTCGGGAGGTGAGGGTGGAGGCGCGAGGGAACCCGGGCCCTAGGGTATGATTATTTCTTACCAGAACGCCGGAACACTACCGACCACAAATGAGCGCCGTGAAAAAGACCGTCTCGTTACCCCCCGAGCTGGCCCGTGCCGCGGAGCAGATAGCCCGCACGGAAGGGAAGACGCTGAGCGGCGTGGTGCAAGATGCGCTACGTGACGCACGCGCCAAGCGTCTGCGCCAGGAACTGGAAGGCTTGCAGGGTTACTGGAGCAGAAAGGCGAAGGAGCAGGGGATCTTGAGCGAAGACGACCTGGAGCGTTTCCTACGGTCGTGAAGGTGGTGTTTGACACCAACGTGCTGGTGTCCGCACTCGCCTTGCCGGGCGGACGGGCGGACGAGGCGACCCGGAGGATTGTCGAGGGCGAGGACTCGCTCGCCCTGTCCAAGCCCGGCCTGGACGAATTTCTCTCCGTGCTCGCCCGGAAACTCGACCATGATCGCGAGGCGTTGGCGCACGTGGCGGTCTTTCTCTTCGAGATGGCCGAGTTCGTCGAGCCGACGGAGTCGCTGACCGTGCTCGCCGACGAACCCGACAACCGAATCCTCGAGTGTGCGCTCGCCGCCGGTGCACAGCTCGTCGTGACCGGGGATCGAGCGATGTTGGCGCAAGGAGACTGCCGGGGCGTCCGCATTGTCTCTTTGAGCACGTATCTCGCGTGATACGGCCAGGCTCGCGTAACCCAAGCAGCCGTTCAGCCTCCGAGATACTCCAGCGCGGCGAAACACATCACGGCCGCCACGGAGTGCGGTGTTCGCGGTCGGCGCGGGCGACCACAACGGCCGCCCCCTGCATGGGCCCAACGTAAGCCCGGCCCCGACCGCGTCCTGGCCCCGCCGTCCCTGCATGGACCGATCGCGGTCGGGTCAGCGGCCCATTTCGAGCAGCTCCACGTCGAACCCGAGAGTTTCGAGCCCCCCGAGGTAGGCGTACAGTCCGCTGGGAACTGGCCCGGCCGCCGGGAACTTGCCACTCTGCACAAGCGGCAACCCGAGGCCTTCAAGGTCGGCGATCACCTGCTCGATGCCGTCGACGATGAACGCGATGTGGTGCAGGCCGTTGCCTCGGGCTTCCAGGCACGCTTGCCAGATGCTCGGTCCGCCAATCGGCTCGATCAGCTCCAGCAAGACATTGTCGAGCTGGATGTACCCGACGCGCGCTCGTCCTTCGGTGGGCTGCCCGAGGTACCGAATGTGCGTCACTTCCCTGGGGTCCGTCACGCTCGTCCCCGGCGTCTCCATGCCGAACAGGGCGGCGAACTTGCGCAGGTACGCGTCGACATCGTCGACGACGAAGGCGAATTGAAACGCCTTTCGCGGCAATGGAGAGTTCATCGGCGCACCTTTTCGAAGGCTGTTGCACGCATCGTCGCTGGTGGATTCACATCACCCCCTCTTGTCCAGCCCCGATCTGGTAGACACGGGCCGCGCAGCCATGGAAGAGCTCGTTCCTCTCGGTCGCCGAGAGTTCGAGCGCCGTCGCGACCCTCTTGAACGCGTTCCAGAGATTCGTATACGAACACGACACCTTGTCGATCGGAAAGTTCGACTCGAACATGCAGCGCTCAACGCCGAAGGCTTCAATCAACTCCGCGAAGTAGGGCTGCCAAGCCGCCGCCATCTCGGCGGACGGGGGTGGCGCGTCGCGTTCCGAATAGCCCCAACCGTAAGCCGGCATGCCGCAACCGCCGAGCTTCATGACGACGTTGGCGCAGTCAGCGAGCGAGCGGACGGCCCGCCGCCACTCGAAGAACACCGCGCCGTCGCGTTCGGCCGCCAACGGACCCTTCGCGATCGGGCCGCCGACGTGGTCGACGACGATGCTCACGCCCGGGAACGCGTTGGCGAGGTCTTCGACCTCCCCAAGCTGCGTGTGATACCCCCAGCAGTCGAACGTAAGTCCGAGGCGATCGAGCACCGCGAAGCCGGCCCGGAAGTCGTCACGCGCGAGCAGTCCGGGCTTGTCGCGGGTCGTGGGGGAATTCCCGATGTCCGGCGACTCATGCCAGGCGTGCGCATGGCGAATGCCCCGAAACCGCGGGCTCGCCGCGCGGTGGGCGAGGATCACGGGCTCCACCGCGGCGCCGAGGGTCAGATCGGCGTGGCCGACGATGGCCCCGCAGCACCTCGCATTCGGGCCGTAGAGGTTGCTCGCGGCCATGGCCGCGATGCCATTCGCGAACTCGGTCTCACCGACGCAGGCGGTGGCTCCACCGTCGGCCCGATACATGGCCATGCACTCGACGAACACGGTATCGACCACGTTGTGGCCGCCAGCGCGAACGTCGTCCATGAGGTCGTCACCGAGGTAGCGCAGAGGCAGGTCGCCGAGCCACTTTGTCTTCGCGCCGACCTCGGAACGGCTACGTGTCCCCTCGGGAAGCTCGGATCGCGGTCGCCAGTCCCACAGATGGTGATGGGGATCGATAATGGGTTGTTCCGGGTCGATGGCCTCTTCCGGCGTGCGTGCGAGCCATTCCCGCAGCGCGAGTCCCGGCACGTCGGGAATCTCTGCAGCATCATTCATCATGTGGTCCTGTACTTGGATCTTCGGTCTCTTTCCGCCATTGCTCTTCGCCTCACGACTCTTTCCACCTCACGACACCAACTCGTCTCTGAAGTGTTTTGACGCGATGAAAAAGTGAATCGCCCCCCAACCGATGAACGAGACCCCCAAGATCATTGCATAGCGCAGGCTCTCGCCACCCAGAGCCGGCGCCAGCGCATCGCTGAGCAGGCCAATGAGCAGTGGTCCCCCGCCAACACCGACAAGACTCGTGGCGAACATGATCGCGGCCGTTCCCATGCCGCGAAGGTGTGCGGGCAGCACGCTTTGAATACTCGTCAGAACGAGCCCCACGCAGGATGAGGAGACGACGACGGTGAACGCCAGCATTGCGCACACCACAAAGATGTCGTCGAGATACAGGGAGAGCATATAGGTAGGTACGACCGCGAGGTAGCCACCGCCGGGCCACCACAGCTCCCAACGCCGGTCCCGCCGCACGGCCTTTGGTCCAAATGCCACGCCGAGCATCGCGCCGGCGAACGTGCCCAACCCGGCCACGACGCCAAGCAACGCGCCCACTTCGCTCAGGGACATGCCATGGCTGCGCACAAAAAAAGCGCCGAACCAGGCGCCCACACCCGCGCCGCCAAAGGCAGCGATGCCATAAGCGATCAGGACGTGCCGCATCGTCCGCCGACCGAGCACCTGGCCGACTGCCTGATACCAGGCGATGTCTGTATCGAACCGCTCCGAGGAGCTCTGGAAACGGCCGCGCGGCGGCTCACCCAAAGTCGTCAGCAGCACAACGGCGAGCAGCACACCGGGCAGCCCCATGGTAAAGAACGCGACTCGCCAACCGTAGTGCTCGGCGACCACCCCGACCAACCCCAGTCCCAATGAGCCGCCAGCCGCGCCGCCCAACTGAAACCAACTCATGCCCCGGCTGCGCTCTTCCGGCGTGTAATAGTCTCCCAGTATCGACACGGACGCCGGAGAGCCACCGGCTTCGCCAATGCCGACCACGATCCTTGTCAGCGCCAACTGTACGAAGTTGTGGGCAAGGCCGGCGACCGCGGTCGCAAAGCTCCAGACGGCCAGGCAGGCTGACAGCAGTTTCACCCTGCTGCGCGTATCCGCCAGGCGCGCGAGCGGAATGCCGAACAATGCGTAGGTCAGACTGAATGCAAACCCGGTGAGGATGCCGAGCTGCGTATCGGACAGGCCAAGGTCTGCCTTGATCGGCTCGATCAGGATCGACAGAGCCGACCGGTCCAGGGCATTGAACATGTTGACAAGGCCCAACAGCACAGTCACGTGAACGAGCTGGCCACGACCGACACCGGCTCGGCTGCCCGCATCCGGCTTCCGGGGGATCTCCTGGAAGCTCTGAACGGCGCTGTTCGACGTGCCGGCGGCGGTGCCGGGACGTGTCGTTCCCGTGGTCATCGAAATGAACTCGCCCTGGCGTCCGTGCCCGTCAGATCGTGGGCCACGGGTACCTCACCACCTGAACTTCAACCCTTCGTGGGCGCCTGCGTTTCGCCAGTTCTCCATGAGCGAGAAGAACGCCAGTGGACCTTGCGGGTAGACGCTCAGGGCCCCGCTGGACTGCCCCTCGGCATTGAAGTAACCGGGGGTGCACTCGACCGGGCCACCGAACCCGGTGCCATACATGCTGCCCTCGAACATCGCGACCCAGGCCGACACCGCCTCTTCGGTGGCCTCGACTTCGCGTACGCCTTCTTCGAGGGCGCGACCGATGATGTACGTCAACTGCTTTGCGCACTCCTCGACCAGGTGTGGGTAATTGGCCGTGAGGCCGCCTTGGGTGGCCCCCACGATGAACATGTTCGGGAAGCCGTGGACGTGCATACCGTGCAAGCTGCGCATACCGTCGGCCCAGTACGCCGACAGCGTGCGACCGTCGCGACCCGTCAGGTCGTAACCGGCCCGCCGCGTGTACGCAGTGCCCACCTCGAAGCCCGTGGCGTAGATGAGGCAATCGACGGCATACTCGACGCCGCCGACCACGACGCTGTTCTCGGTGATGCGTTCGACCCCCTTGCCGTCGGTGTCCACCAACTCCACGGCTGGGTCGTTGAAGGCCTGCAGGTACTCGTCGTGGAAGCACGGTCGCTTGCAGAACAGGGCGTACCACGGCTTGAGCGCCGCCGCCGTGGCCGGGTCCCGGACGAGTTCGTCGACCCGGGCCCGCAGCTCGTTCATCTTGACCACGTTCAAGCGCTCCATCAGCGCACCGAGTTCCGCCGGCGACAGATCGGCGCCTGCCTGTATCTCGTCCAGCAGACGGCTGATGATGTCGGTCCAGGCGTCGTCCACCAGATCCTCGGTGGCGGGCCCGCCGTGGCTCATCGCTGTGAAGTTCTCGACGCGCCTGGCCTGCCATCCCGGCTCGAGCGACTCCACCCACTCGGGATCGGTCGGTCGGTTGTTGCGCACGTCGATCGTCGAGGGCGTGCGCTCGAACACGAACAGCCGCTTGCACGCCCTGGCCAGGTGGGGAACACACTGCACCGAGGTGGCGCCCGTACCGATGATCCCCACCCGCTTGTCAAGAAGCTTGTCGAGCCCACCGAGGACGTCGCCACCGGTGTAGTCGTAGTCCCACCGACTCGTGTGGAAGGAGCGCCCGGCGAAGCTCTCGATGCCCGGAATCCCCGGTAGCTTGGGCCGGTGGAGCGGGCCGGTGCCCATGATCAGGTATCGGGCCCGTATGGCGTCGTCCCGGTTGGTGCGGATGATCCAGCGCGAGGCTTCGGCATCCCAGTCGACGGCGGTGACCTCGGTCGACAGGCAGGCGTTGTCGTACAGGCCGAACTGGTTGGCGATCCGGCGGCAGTGCTCCACGATCTCGGGAGCGTGGACGTACTTCTCCGTGGGGATGTAGCCGGTCTCTTCCAGCAACGGCAGGTAAACGTAGGACTCGACGTCACACTGCGCACCCGGGTAGCGGTTCCAGTACCATGTGCCTCCGACGTCGCTGGCCTTGTCGATGAGGCGCACGTCGGTGATTCCTTCCTGCACCAGGCGCGCGCCGACCACCAGACCGGCGAGCCCGGCACCGATCATCGCCACGGTCACCTCGTCCGTCAGCGGCTCCCTTGGCGTCACCTCGAGGTACGGGTCGTCGAGATAATGAGCGTACCGCCCCTTGATCTCGACGAATTGATGGATGCCGTCCGCGCGCAGGCGCTTTTCGCGTTCGGCGCGGTACTTGGCCCGGATCGCTTCGATGTCGAGGTCTGAACTGTCTTTCATTGCCACAAGGGTCCCTCGTCCGACGGATCCTGGAGCTTCGCCGCTCTCCGGAGCCAAGACGCCGTCCAGTCCGCGGTGTTCGACCGGGTCGCTCGTCGATCGGTGGGCTGGGGGAGCTCAGCCAGCCAGCCTCCGTTGCTCCGCCCGCTTTTGGTACGAGATCGTCTTCTTGCCGGAAAACGCGCTGTAGTCGTAGTCCGGCCGCAGGTCGACACGCCCGTTGGCAGGTTCCCGATCGAACAGGCTGCAGTACGACGGAGGACCCGCGGGATTGTGCTTGTCGCGGTCGATGTCGAAACCGTCTCTGCCGAACGGGAACTTCCCATACTGGTCCATCAGGCTGGCGAAGCGGACCGGATTGCGGTCCAGGGCCTCCTGGGTACAGGTCTGCCTGTACGGCTCCTGGGTCTGCAGATGCGGCCGCGCGAAAACACCCAGCATCATGATGCGCAGGCCGGGTACGGAACGCTCGTAGGACCCATGCCAGGTGTGGTCGCCCCACACCACGAGCGACCCCGCGGGTGCTTCGACTGGATGGGCCCGGTCAGCCCAGCTCTCGACTTCCTCGGGCGAGGGTAAACGGCAATGGCGGTGACTCCCCGGCACGAACGACAAGGCGCCTTCCGCCTTGGAATAGTCCGTCAGCAAGTAATTGACGGTCGCCGTGTTTGCTGCGGCTGGAAGTGTCGGCACGCTGTAGTCCGTCCAATCCACATGGATCGGCGTCCGTTCTGCGCAGCGTGGGCCTTTGATCCATCCGTTGCACAGACTGAGAATACAACCCGTTCCGACCAGGTACTGGGCCAGACCGAGCACGGTCGGATTGAGCACCACGGACTCGAAGATGCGGTCTTCCCAGAGCATGAAGCGAATGTTCTCCTGGCGGTCCTCGAAGAACTCCGGTACTGCCTCGACGGGCTGGTCGAATCGAGCCGCGGCAACCCGCACGACGGCATCGCGGACTCGTTCGTGAAAGCCCGCCGGCGCGACTTTCTCCGGTGGCACGACGGTAAAGCCCTGGGTCTCGAGCTCCATGACGCTGGACAGAAGATCGAGTTCATCGAGCTCTTCCAGCAGTTGAGGCGTCGTGTCGTTCGGTTGCCAGCCCGTGATCTTGTTCATATGAATCATGCACTCACTGTCATCCGCCGCCGGCGCATCACGCGTCGCCCCACCGCTTGCGCATTTGGCTGTCCGGGTCGTTCTCGATCCGCGATGCGGCGTCCAGGATCATGACCTCCCGTCGATCGGCCGAGTACGGAGCCCAGTGCGGCAGACCGGCACCGTTGGGATCGCCCGTGCGCGCGAAGGCCAGTATGGTGTTGGACCAATGTTCTGCCAGTTGGCGGACCACCGGATCCCCCGGATCGTGGAAGAGTGCGGTGCGCGAAGTCTCCGGGCGCGCATAGTCGTTGAACGTGAACGCAACCTCGCAGCCATGCGTGGCGCCGAGGGCACCGTCCATGACGGACGAAGGCAGGTCGAAACGGTAGAGCCAGCCACCGCACCCGGCCGCTGTGACCGCCTCGCTGGTGCGAATGGCAGCACGCCGGAACATCTCGGTATAGACCCGCTGGTATAGCGTCTTGTCGGTGTCGTCGGGATGCGCGTCCTGCAGCGAAGCAAGGTATTCGCCCGGCTCCACCCCGACGCTGAGGAGGTCGAAGGGCATCGCCCCCAGGACCGCGGCCATGGGATCGAAGAAGGTGCCTTCGGGGGCGAAAGAGGTGAAAAAGGTGCCTTCATCCCGATTGGAGCCGGCCATGTAGGGTACGCCGCGGCGGCCGCGCTCGGCAATCGCCTGATAGGTATCCCGAGTGACCACCACGCCATCAACGCAGGCGCCCGCCGACATATCGATACCGGAGTCGAGCTGCGCCGCCAGCAACTCTTCGGCCGAGAGCTGGTGGAGGCGGTTGAGCAGTTCCCTGTCGTCCACCTTCAGGTGTGCGGCCAGCCCCGCCGCCAGCGGCGCCGGCGCGTTGGTGATGGCCGTGCCGCTATGGGCGATAGCGCGCTGATACAGGCCGTCGGCGGACGGCGCCGCCAGAAGCGCATTGACCGAGCCGCCGCCCCCGGACACGCCGAAGATGGTCACGTTGTTGGGGTCACCTCCGTAGTCTGCGATGTTCTCCCGGACCCAGGTCAGGGCCAGGATCTGGTCGCGAAAACCGTTGGACGCCGATCCGGCGAGGTCGTCATCGTACTGCGACAGGTCGAGGAAACCGAACACGCCGAGCCGATAGTTGACCGTAACCACTACTGCATCGCCCTGGGCGGCCAGATTGGCGCCGTCATGGTCGCTCCCGCAGCCGATGTAGTAGCCGCCGCCGTGAATCCAGAACAATACCGGCCGGCCGCCGCCGTCGGCGGCTGGCGTGTAGATATTCAGGAACAGGCAGTCCTCGCTTCGCCCTTCTGCCCACGGCGGACCGACCGGAGCCTCCGGTTGCATGGCGCGGTGGCCGAACGTCGTCCCATCAAGCGTGCCCGACCAGGGTCCATGGCGTGCCGCCGCATGGAAACGTCGTTCACCCACCGGGGGTTTTCCATACGGAATACCCAGGAACATCCAGATGTCTTTTTCCGATGTGCCAACAATGGCGCCAAGCCGCGTATTCACAGTGGCCATCGTCTGGGCTCCCGTGGTGTTCGGTCAGCCGCCGCCCAAGTCGTAGCGAACCTCCAGGCCAACCGTGCGCGGCTGCCCAAAGCGAATGCCCAGAATGTCGTTGGCATTGAAGACAATGATCTCGTCCGAGAGATTCTCGACGAACAAGGCCAAGCGCCAGGACCGGTCCGTATTGGTGAGACCGAGACGGCCATTGAGCTTGTGATAACCGGGTGCATCGAAGTCCCTGGCGACACGGTACCAGTCTGCCCGCGCGTCCAGTTCCCAACCGTTGCTCAGGGGCATGCGATAGGACAGCGAGGAACTCCAACTATACTTGGGTGCGTTCAACAGGCGTTGGCCCTGGACGATCGGCGTGATGTAGATGTGCGCGTCTGGCCTCACGACCGAGTCAAGTCGGGCCTCGTCATTGTAATCGCCGCCCACCGTCAAGGTTAACCGGTCGGTGAGCAACGCCGAGACCTCCAGTTCAACGCCTTGGCTATGGGCGTCTCCGGTGTTGTCCTGGAACAGGACCTCATTGCCGAAGAGTTGTGGTGGTGCGGTCGTCTGTGCCATCAGAATGTCTTCCCATTCCATGTAGTAGACTGCCGTAGCCACACTCACCCGATTGTCCAGAAACTCGGTCTTGAGACCCAACTCGTAGGTAATCACTTCATCGCCGTCTGCCCGGAAGGCATTGCCGTTGGCGGCAAGCCACTCATCGCCCCCGGCGACCGGGAATGCCAGGTTGCGCAGCGTTTCGATATGGCCAAGCAATTCCAGGTTAAACACGCCCTGGCGAAATCCCTGGGCGGCGGTTCCATAGACAAGGAAGCCATCCCGTGGCCGCCAACTCACAATTGCCTTGGGCGAGAAGAAGGTGTCGTCCAACCCGTGACCTGAGCCCACCAGCTCGGTTTCTGTCCGGGCGACCCGTGCACCCAGGGTCAACTCCCAATGCTCGTTGAAGCCGTAGCTCACCTCGCCAAAGGCCGACCGTTCCTCGCGCTCCACTACTTTCTCCGTGCTGCCACCGAAGATCCCCAGCAGCGCCTCCGGCACTGCTTCGAATCCCGGGTTCGGGACCAGCAGGAATCCGTCGAGTGGTTGATCGCCGTCCTTGTTTTTCTTCCCTGTGCTGTCGCTGTAGTAGAGCCCGGCGGTCCAGGACCAGTTGCCTTCGCGGGTGGACACCAGGCGGAATTCCTGGGTGTGTCGCTCTGCACGCCGGAGGAATGCGTTATCTCCCCCGGCGCCAGCAAGTCCTGGTCCAGCCGGGAGGTTGAGATCGGGACGTACGAAGCGAAGAAAGTCGACCAGGCCTTCAAAGCCAAACCTCACCGCGGTGTTAGACGATGCCAGCGCGAGTTTCGCTTCACGCTGGAAGTAGGATGTTGAAGAGGTCAACTCGGCCCAGTCGAGGTCGTAGCGAATGGTCAAATTCGCCTGCCTATGCAGGTCCGACCCTCCATTCGGGAAGTCGGGACTGGTGATCTCGGTACTCCCGTAGGCATACGTACCATAACCCGGGCCACCGAAGTCGGACTCCATATGGTTTCTCATCAGGGCAACTTCAAGGTTGTCTGTCGGAAACCAGTTTAGCTTCACCCGGAGACCTTCGTCTTCCTGGCTGTCAACATCATCCTCATTGCGGGGCGCGGCAATGTCGAGGATCCCCGGTTGATCTCGATAGTACCCAGAAACGCGGAGGCCGAGTTTCTCTTGAATGAGGGGGATGTTCACCACCGCATTGAAGCGACTTCCCAGATCGTCGCTGTCACTGATGCTCGCGGCATTTGCGGCAAGGGTCAGGTCAAACTCGTCGGGATCGGCATCCTTGGTGATGTATCTGAGCAGACCGCCCACGCTGCCTTCTCCATAGAGGGTCCCTTGAGGGCCCTTCAGGACCTCCACCCGTTGCAGGTCAAACAGCACGCCGGCGATCTGGCTGTCTCCCGCGAATTCGGTCTGATCCGTTACCGGAACCTCGTCCACATAGACCGAGACCAGACTCAAGCCTCCCGTTGTACCCAACCCGCGAATGGTAATGTTGTTGTACGTGCCCCTGGCCGTCTTGAAGGACATGGAGGGAATGGATTCATACAGGGTTTGGATGTCGACAATCCCCTTGTCGTCGATCATCTCGTCCGTCAGGCTCGAAATGGCCATCGGCGTGTCCATTAACGCGGTGTCGCGATAGGTAGCGCTGACAATGATCTGCTCGATCACGTTGCCAGGGTCGTCCGGGCGAGCACTGCCCGCGTCTTCCGCAGCGGTCACTGGCCCCGATGCCAGAAAAGCTGTCAGCAGACCGGCGAGACCCCGGAGTATCGGCGGTCTCCTGGGTTCCTCGACAGAATGCGTGAACTCTGCGACCACGCGGGTGACGATGATCGCGTCACCGCGGATACCGTATTCCAGCCCGGTCCCGGCAAGCAGCGCGTCGAGCGCTTCGGCGGCCGGATAGGTGCCGCGTAGCCCGGGCGAGTCACCGGTTGCATCGTCGTGAACCATCACCGTCAACCCGGCCTGCTCACCGTACTGAAGGAGCGCTCGCGCGATCTCCTGCGGTGGTATGTCGAAGTGCCTGACGGTAGCGAACGGGTCCCTCTTCTCTCTCTCCTCCATCCTTCCTCCTTTAGCATCGATAGTGCTTGCAAGGCAGGTACCGAAAACAACGGGACATAGGGCCATCAGCACGCCTCTGCAGAGGTAAGACGAATAGCTCAACGTAGCTCCATCAGATCAGTCTGACCGGACGTCATACAAGATCGTCACGCCCGAACCGTGGTTGACAGGGGCTACCGGGACCACGGCAGCAAGTAGGCTTACCATGGATTCATGACTCCGTATGTTGATGATGCCGGTGACGTCGTAGTCCGGTACACCGTCAGCCACCTGAACGTTGTTGTGGGTGTAGCGTGAAATCTCTCGAACCGCTTCGCGAAGCGGCGTCTTGTAGAACTTGAGCACGCCTCGACGCCACGCCGTTACCGCTTCAGCATCGGTTTCGTAGCCCGAGCTGATTTCGCCTGACGCGTCTATCACGAGCTGTTCGTTGCGCTCGAGAATCAACCCGCCACGCGCCGAGGTTGTGGCCTCGGAGGAGAGCATGAAGTCGTCGACCGTATCGGGCACGACCGCCACCCGGCCCTCCAATACCGTCACCGACCAGTGGCCCAGCTCGGTCCGGTACACAGCGAAACTCGTACCGATCGCGATCACGTTGTGCTTGCCCGCTCGCACGACGAACGGTCGCGACTCGTCGTGATCGACATCGAACGCTCCCTCGCCGCGTTTGACAATGACCTCTCGAACGCTGGCGGAATAGCGAATCTCCAGGTCCGAATCCGTGTTGACGTGCAGTCGGGATCCATCGTCAAGCGCGAGCTGGCGCTGCTCCGCCTTTGCGGTTGTGACGGTCATGCGCGAACCGGCCGTTGGTTCCATGCCCTGCCACCAAAGCACGGCGACGACCAGCGATGCCGCTGCTGCAAGGCCGACGAGCAACTTTCCGCGCGGGCGACGAGCGTGCTGCAAGTTCAACTGCGCGAGCTCGTCACGTGCCCAGGATTCGAGGCCGCCGACGTCTTGCCACTCCTGCTCGGCTCGGGCGTAGGCAAGCTCGTGCTCAAAGTCCGCTTCCAGCCACTGATTGAAGTTGTGTCGATCCGTGCTCGTCACATCCGGGGCACGCAGCCTGGTAAACCAGCGGATTGCTTGGGTATCGATGTCGTCCTTCAAGTGCTAGCCCTTGTTGATCCGTAGAGCGAGGGAGATCGCCTGCAGTGCCCGGTTCATGTGGTATTCGACCGATTTCTGAGACAATTGAACCGTCTTCGCTATCTCTCCGTATGTGTAGCCTTCGAAGCGGTGTAGCAAGAAGACGTAGCGTGTCTTCGACGGAAGGCCCGCCAAAGCGCGCTGCACCGTTGTGAGCCGTTCCCGGCGTATCAGAACGCGCTCGGGATCATCTTCGATGGTTCGTTCGCCAACTTCGACGGCGAGGTGCTCGCGTGTGTGACGGTCCTGCATCTGGCGCCGGCGCAAGACGTCCAGCGCCATCCGGTTCGCCATCGTGAAGAAAAACCGACGCAGATCCGCGATGTCCTCGCGTCCATCCAGACGCAGCAGTTTCTCGAACGCGTCGTGCGCAATCTCCTCGGCTTCCCCGCTGTTGCCGAGCTTCCGGACGAGCAGCCGGTGCAGCTCGGGCGATACATCGCGGTAGAGATCCACGATCTCCGCACTCTGCCGCGACTTTTCGGGCTGTTGGGAATCGCCCAAGGAGCACTCCGCGCAATGTCGACCGGTACGTGACAGTCAACACGACGAGTGAGGGAGCCGCTACCCTAACCCGACCCTCGCAACTCGGAGGCCGAACGCGCTGCTTTTGGAGCCCGTTTCGGCGTCAGGTATCGGCCTCGAGATGCTCCAGCACCGCCTTGTTCCAGGCACCGGGAAACTCGAAGTACGGCGAATGCCCCGCGTCCGGGATCTCGATGAGACGACTCGACGGCAGTTCCGCGTCCAGCATCCGCATCATCTCCGGCGGGAAGATCCAGTCGTGGGGCCCCGTGACGATGAGTATCGGCACCGTCGAATTCCTGGCCGCGTCGAGATCCCAGCCGGCGCCGAACAGCCGCTCGCCGAGGTCGGTCGGAGGCCTGGGGGGCGCGAGCCGGCTGATCTGGCGGTACTGGAATGCCCGCACGGGGTCCGCGATGTCGGATGGCCGGCCGCGTGACTGGCGCTCCTGGATCCGATCCGAGGTCATGAACGCGTCCATCGCTTCGGTGGTAAGGCCGCCGTAGGTGTTGGCCAGCGTCAGCGAGAGCGTCCGTTCGGGATGGCGCAGCGCGAATCCGGCGACCGCCCAGCCGCCCATGGACTGGCCGATGACATGAGCCTTGTCGACGCCGAGATGGTCGAGCAGGCGCCGGAGGTCTTCGACCGCCGTGTCCGGATCGCCGGCGCGCCCGGCCGTGTCCGTGGACTTGCCCCAGCCGCGCTGGTCCCACGTGACGACCCGGTAGTGCTCGGCGAGCACCGGCGTCTGGTGCATCCAGATCGCGTGGCTGCCGCCGGCGCCGTGACTCAGCACGACGGCGTCGCCGCTGCCGGTGCTTTCGTAGTAGATCTGCTCGTTGCCGAAGACGGCGAAGCCGGCGTCGGTCTCCGCGACCTGCGCCGCCGCGCCAGCGGCCAGCAGCATTGCCGCGACGACGGCGAGGGCTGTTCTGTGCATGGGACGTTCTCCGTGCGGGTCAGTCGACGATGGCCTGGTAGGTCAGCGACTGCATGAGGTCCCGTACGGGATAGGTGCCGTCCGGGAGCAACTGCGTGTGCACGATGCCGACCAGGTCCTCCTCGTAGTCCACCCAGAAGTGGGTCGTTGCCGCCCCGCCCCAGGCGAACGTTCCCTTCGAGGCCGGCAGGCCGGACGTCGCCGGGTTGGTCACGACGGAACCCGTGATCCCAAAGCCGACGCCCCAGGCCCGGCCGCCACCGCCCAGCATGCCGAACAGGGTGGTCATCGGGTCGTCCGGGAAGTCCGGCGTCAGGTGGTTCGCGGTCATGAACTCTACGGTCCTCCGCCCGAGCAGCCGCTTGCCGCCGTACTCGCCCTTGTTGGCGAGCATCTGGGCGAACCTGAGATAGTCGCCGACCGTGCCGACCAGGCCCCCACCTCCCATTTCAACCGCGGGCGGCTCGCGGTAGGAACTGGTTTCCGGAGCGTCCGCGAGCTGCATCCCGCCGTCCGGCGTGGGCGTGTAGTTCGAGGCGAAGCGGTCGAGCTTGTCCGCCGGTACGTGGAAGCCGGTATCCACCATGCCGAGGGGATCGAAGATGCGCTGCTGCAGGAACTCCCCGAAGGACATGCCCGACACCACTTCCACCAGCCGGCCGAGCACGTCCATGCCGACGCTGTAGTGCCACTCGGTGCCCGGCTGCGCCACGAGAGGCAACTCCGCCAGTGCCGCGGTCCACGCCGCGAGGCTGTCGGGCGAGGTCTCCGTGGGCGCATCCAGCACTTGCGCGTACATCTTGCCCACGGGCGTCGGGAAGAAGCCGTAGGTGAGCCCGGCGGTGTGGGTTGCCAGTTGCTGGATGGTGATCGGCCCGGCCGGTTCGGTCTGGACTTCCCCGTCCCGCTCTCCGAGGTAGACCTCCATCTCCGCGAATTCCGGCAGGTACTTCGCGATCGGATCGGTCATCAGGAAGTGCCCCTCCTCGAAGAGCATCATCACGGCGGCGCCCGTCACGGGCTTGGTCTGCGAGTAGAGCCGGAAGATGGTGTCGCGCTGCATCGGGAGCCCGGCCTCGACGTTGCGCAGGCCGGCGGCCTCGAAGTGGACGATCTTGCCGCGCCGGGCGACGAGGGAGACCGTCCCCGGAATATGGCCGGCGTTGATCAGCCGGCCGAGGCCCTCGCCGATCCGCTGCAGGCGCTCGCTCGACATGCCGACGCTCTCGGGCTCCGCCATCGGCGGGCTGTCGGCGTCGGCCAGTGCGCGCGGCGCGAGGAGCAGGGCGGCGAGCAGCGCCGTCGCCACGACCGCGTGCAATGGTGTTCGAGAACTGGTCATCGTGGCTCTCCTGTCGTGTGTTCCGGGCTCAGTCGATGATCGCCTGGTAGGTGAGGAGCTGCATGAGTTCGCGCACGGGATATGTCCCGCTGGGCGTGAGCTGCGTGTGCACGATGCCGACGATCTCCTCTTCGTGGTCGACCCAGAATCCCGTCGTGGCGGCGCCGCCCCAGCCGAAGGTTCCTGTCGAAACCGGTAGACCCGACGTGGCGGGATTCGTCACGACCGAGCCGGTGATGCCGAAGCCCGCGCCCCACTGGCGCGCCGACGCTCCCAGTTGGTTCCGCAGCGAGGTCATGGGATCGTCGGGAAACAGCGGCGACAGGTGGTTGGCCGTCATGAACTCCACGGTCCTCCGGCCGAGGATGCGCGTCCCCTGGAACTCCCCCTTGTTCGCGAGCATCTGCGCGAACTTGAAGTAGTCGCCGACGGTGCCGACCAGGCCGGCTCCGCCCATCTCCAGGGCGGGAGGCTTGCGGTAGGCGCTGGTCTCGGGATCGTCGATCAGCGTCATGCCACCGCCCTCGGCGGGGCCGTAGTTCGCAGCGAAGCGAGCGACCTTGGAGTCGGGGACGTGGAAGCCCGTGTCAGGCATCCCGAGCGGGTCGAAGAGGCGTGCACGGAGGAACTCACCGAAGGACATTCCGGACACGGCCTCCACCAGGCGGCCGAGCACGTCCATACCGACGCTGTAGTGCCACTCGGTCCCCGGCTGGGCTACCAGCGGCAGCGTCCCCAGCCGCTCGCTCCACTCCTTGAGCGACGCGGGCGGAGCCACGGTCTCGTCTTCCCCCTCGATCGGCAGCGGCGTGCCGGTCGCGACCACGCCCTGCTCGGTGTACATCTTCCCCACAGGCGTCGGGATGAACCCGTAGGTCAGTCCCGAGGTGTGCGTCGCGAGCTGCTGGATGGTGATGGGTCCCGCCGGTTCCGTGAGGACTTCGCCGTCCTCTTCGCCGAGATACACCTGCATGTCGGCGAACTCCGGCAGGTACTTCGACACCGGGTCGGTCATCAGGAAGTGCCCCTCCTCGAAGAGGATCATCAGGGCGGCCCCGGTGACGACCTTGCTCTGGGAGTAGAGCCGGAAGATCGTGTCGTGCTCCATCGGCAATCCCGCCTCGACGTTGCGCAGGCCGTTCGTCTCGAAGTGCACGACCTTGCCGCGCCGGGCGACCAGCGAGACGGTGCCCGGGATCTTGCCGTCGTCGATCAGGCGCCGCATACCCACGCCGATGCGCTCGAGGCGCTCGCTCGACATGCCGACGCTCTCGGGCTCGGCCATCGGCAACCCGCCGTTGTCGGCGAGCGCGGACGGAGCGAGTAACGCGGCTATGAGCAGGGCCGCCGTGGGAAGCAGCAGGCGGATCGTGCGATGGAGGGTCATGGTCTTTCTCCCAAGGACTAATGCGGTGTTCGGTTCTCCTGCGCCAACCGTTCCGTGACAAAACGGCGGAATGCCCAACATCTTCATCGAGTGGACGGTCCCGGCCAGGCACGGGGAACGGGGGCGCAGCCGCGCGCCTAGCATACCGTGACGGCGGAACGTATCTTTCGAGCCGGAAACAGGGGGAGCGCCGTGGAAGAGTTCGACTACATCGTCGTGGGAGCGGGATCCGCCGGGTGCGTGCTGGCGAACCGGCTGAGTGAGGACCCGGCCAACAGCGTGCTGCTGCTCGAGGCGGGCGGGCGCGACTGGAACCCGCTGATCCACGTCCCCGTCGGCTTCTGGAAGATGATCGACCGGCCGAGCGTCAACTGGTGCTTCGACACGGAACCGGAGCCGGGCACCGACAACCGGCGGATTCCGATTCCCCGGGGCAAGGTGCTGGGCGGGTCGAGTTCGATCAACGGCATGCTGTACGTGCGCGGCCAGGCTCTCGACTACGACACGTGGGCGCAACTCGGCAACCGCGGCTGGTCGTACGAGGAGGTATTGCCTTTCTTCAAGCGCTCGGAACGGTTCGAGCGCGGCGGGGACGACTACCGCGGCGACGGGGGCGAACTGAACGTCGCCGACATGACCGAGCGCCACCCGCTCCTCGATGCCTTTGTCGACGCCGGCGCGGAGATCGGGTACGCGAAGAACCCGGACTACAACGGCGAAGCGCAGGAAGGCTTCGGCTACTACCAGGTGACGCAGCAACGCGGACGGCGGCACAGCACTGCCCGCGCGTTCCTGAATCCCGCCCGGAGCCGATCCAATCTGACCATCCGCACCCGGGCGCTCACACACCGCGTGGCGTGCGAGGACGGACGCGCGGTCGGTGTGCGGTACGGAGGAGCGCGGTCGAACGGCGGCGCGGTCACCGAGGCGCGTGCGCGCCGGGAAGTGGTGCTCGCCGCGGGTGCCGTGCAGTCGCCGCAACTGCTCGAGCTCTCGGGGATCGGTCAGCCCGACCTGCTCCGCGAACACGGGATCCCGGTCGTACACGAACTGCCGGGCGTCGGCGAGAACTACCGGGACCACTTCGCGGGTTCCGTGGGATGGCGCGTCCGGGACCTGCGCACGCTGAACGAGGACACACGCGGCGTACGGTTCGCCCTGGCGGCCTTGCAGTACGGAGCGGCCCGACGCGGCGCGTTCACGTACACCGCCGGCATCGCCCACGGGTTCGTGCGCACGCGTCCCGAGCTCGAGACGCCCGACGTGCAGTTCCACTTCGCCCACGCGAGCTACCAGGCCGGGAAGCGCGGCACCCTCGAGAAGGAACCGGGCATGACACTGTCGGTCTGCCAGCTCCGTCCGGAGAGCCGCGGTTCGATTCACGTAAAGAGCGCGGATCCGGAGGCGCCGCCGGCCATCCGCCCCAACTTCCTGAGCGAGCAGGTGGACCGCGACGCGCTCGTCGAGGGCATCAACATCGCCCGGCGGGTCGGCGAGGCGCCGTCCCTCGCGCGCTACCGGGAGCACGAGCTGTACCCGGGCGCCGAGGTCCGGACCTACGACGAGATCCTGGACTTCTGCCGGAAGGCCGGCGCCACGGTCTTCCACCCCGTCGGCACGTGCAAGATGGGTAGCGACCCGCAGGCCGTGGTGGACGAGCGGCTGCGGGTGCGCGGCATCGAGGGGCTCAGGGTGGCCGATGCGTCCATCATGCCTACCCTCGTTTCGGGGAACACCAACGCCCCGGCCATCATGATCGGGGAGAAGGGCGCGGCGATGATCCTGGAGGACCACTGACCGTGGAC
>JAPPHP010000039.1 GCA_028821035.1 Gammaproteobacteria bacterium
CCGGCGATCGACTCCGCCCGCAGCCCCTGCTTGACCTGGGCGTAGGACGCACCGTCCAGCTTCACGAGGTTGTTCGCCGCCGTCAGCGCGGCCTCGCGCACGGCCTCCGGCGCCACCACCTCGTCCAGAAAACCCGCATCCCGCGCCTCGGCGGGAGCGAACATCGTCGCGCCGATGGCCGCCCGGGACAGGTACCGCTTCGACAACCGTTCCCGCGCCAGCATGAGCCCGAAGGGCGGCAGCGACATGCCGATGGCAGTCTCGTTCAGTCCGATGACGAACTCGCCCTCCGCCCCCACGCGGTAGTCCGCACTCAGCAGGCAGAAACCGCCGAGCGCGACCGCGTGGCCGGTCGCCGCCGCCACGACGGGCAGCGGAAAGCCGTACAGCCGCATCATCAGGCGGGCGCCGCCCTCCGCCATGTTGCGCGCCGCGACCGGATCGCCACCGCGAATGACCTTGAGATCGAATCCGCCGGAGAAGACGCCGGACCGGCCCATCAGGACGACCGCCTTCGCCTCGCCCTCCGCCCGGTCGAGCAGGCCGTTGACGGTGTCGATCATGAGGGGGCCGAACGCGTTGGCCTTGCCGTCGTCCATGGTGACCACGGCCACGTGGTCGATCAGTTCGTACTGTGCGGGACCCGCCATTCGTCCTCCTGCCCTCGATGTTCGAGAGGACGACGTCATGCCGCCCTCCCGCTGCGGCGGATTCTACGCCAGGGGCGGCAGACCGGGCTCCTTGACACCCGGTTCCCGATCCACCATCGTCCGGCGCCACCGAAGTGGAGGTGAGCAATGATGCAGCCGCGAGGCTCGACCCTGGCAGCGCTGGTCCTGGTGGCGCTGGCGTTCCGGCTGGCGCCGTACGTCCTGCACATGTTCGGCGTCCCGATCGATTCCGCCAACACGGACTACCCCTGGAATTTCTCGCCGGTCCTGCCACTGTGCCTGTTCGGCGCGGCGTGCTTCGCCACGGGCCGGGCCGCTTACCTTGCCCCGTTGGCTATCTACCTCGCCGGCGACCTCGGTATCTGGCTGTTGACCGGGCGCGCAGACTGGGCCTTCTACGGGGCGCAACCCGTCCTGTACCTCTCGGTCGCGCTCGTCGTGACGTGCGGTTTCGTGCTGCGCCGCCAGCGGACCTGGTTCCGCATCGCGGCGACCGGCCTCGGCTCCGCCGTCGTCTTCTTCGTAGTGTCCAACTTCGGCGTCTGGGCCTTCGGCGACGGCATTCGCTACCCGCACAACACGGCCGGGCTGGTCGACTGCTACGTCCAGGCCATCCCCTTCTTCCGCAACACGCTGCTCTCCATGGCCCTGTTCCTGCCGCTGCTCTTCAGCCGCATCGCCCTGAAGGCGCCGGCCCGCGTCGCGCCCGCCATCCCGCAGTGATGCGGCGATCCGCGTAAGGGGAGGAATCCGTCCGATGGCGAGCGAGCGGATCGTCTCGCTCATCCCCAGCGCGACCGAGATCGTCGCCGCGCTCGGCTTCGCGGACCGGCTCGTCGGACGGTCGCACGAGTGCGACTTCCCGGCTTCGGTTGCCGCGCTGCCCGCGTGCTCGTCGTCCAGGGTCGATCCGGCGGCCCGCAGTCGCGAGATCGACGACCAGGTGCGGACGATCGTCTCGGAGGCTCTCTCCGTGTATCGCGTCGACACCCCCCTGCTCGAGAAGCTCGCCCCCACCCACATCATCACGCAGACCCAGTGCGAGGTCTGCGCGGTCAGTCTCGCCGACGTGCGGCGCGCGGTCGGCGAACTCGTCCGGTGCCGGCCCGAGGTGGTCTCGCTCGAACCGATGGCGTTGCCGGACATCTGGCGCGACATCCACGCGGTCGCCGGTTCTCTCGGAGCCGCGCAGCGCGGGGAGGGCCTCGTGGCCGCCCTGACGGCCCGGCTCGCAGACCTCCGCGCACGTACCGAGCCGCTCGGCAAGCGCCCCGTCGTCGCCTGCATCGAGTGGATCGACCCGCTCATGGACGCCGGGAACTGGGTACCCGAACTCGTCGACATCGCCGGGGGCACGGTGATGACCGGCGAGGCCGGGCGACACTCCGGCTACCTGGCGATGGCGGACCTGCTCGAGCGGGACCCCGACGTGATCGCCGTCATGCCCTGCGGCTTCGATATCGAGCGGTCCCGGCAGGAGATG
>JAPPHP010000267.1 GCA_028821035.1 Gammaproteobacteria bacterium
CATACCAGGTCCAGTAGGTGAGCACGATCACGATCACCACCATGCCCTCGCCCGGCGGCAGCACGGCGGCGAAGAGCATCGCGAGCGGCAGGGCCGGGACGGCCATCTGCACGTCGATGAGGCGTGAGATGACGGCGTCGACGATCCCGCCGAAGTAGCCGGCGGCCATCCCGAGGAGTGCGCCGATGAAGCCCGACAGGACGATCGCGTAGGCGGCGATCGTGACGGAGATGCGCGCCCCGGCGATGATGCGGCTCGCGATGTCGCGCCCGAGGTTGTCCGTGCCGAGCAGGAACTTCGTGCTGCCGCCCTCCTGCCAGGCCGGCGGCTGCATGGCGTCCCGCAGCGAGATGGCGTCCGGCGCGTGGGGCGTGATGAGCGGCCCGAACAGCGCACAGACCAGCACGAGCAGCAGTACGGCGGTGGCGGTGAACGGGAACCCGCGCCCGATCACACGGCGCACGGCCCGGGTCACGCCGAAGCCGGGCAGCGGTGTGGGCGCGACGTCACTCATGCCGGATCCTCGGGTCGATCAGCCCGTAGGTCAGGTCGACGATCAGGTTCACGACCACGAAGATGACCGCCGCCAGGATCACGCCCGCCTGGACGACCGGGAAGTCGCGCGCGAACACCGCTTCGACGACGGCGCGGCCCACGCCGGGCCAGGCGAAGACGACTTCGATGACGAAGGCGCCGCCCAGCATGTTCGCGAAGTACACCCCGATGAGCGTGACCAGTGGCACGGCGGCATTGCGTAGCGCAAAGCGCCAGACGATGGCCCGTTCCGGCAGCCCGATGGCGCGCTCCATGCGAACGAAGTCGCTCTGCAGGATGTCGAGCATCGACGAGCGCAGCGTGCGGGTCATGGCGGCCACCGGATACCAGCCGAGGGCGATCGCGGGCAGGATGAGGTGGCCCACGGTGCCGCGCCCGTAGGCGGGGAGCCACTGCAGTTGCACCGCGACGAACACGATCAGCAGCAGGCCGACCCAGAAGCCGGGCATCGCCTGGCCGAGCATCGCGAAGAGCTTGGCCGCGTTGTCGATCCACCCGCCCCGGTGCACGGCCGAAAGGACGCCGAGGGGCACGGCCAGCGCCAGGGCGAACACGAGACCCGCGAGCGCGAGTTCGAGCGTCGCCGGCAGCCGCTCGAGGACCAGGTCCATGGCCGGCATGTTCCACAGGTACGAGTGACCGAAGTCGCCGGTGAGCGCGTCCCGGAGGAAGACCACGAACTGCACCGGCAGCGGGCGGTCCAGGCCCAGCGCCTGGCGCATCGCCTCGAAGTCCGCTTCGGTCGCGTCCATCGGCAGCAGCAGCGCCACGGGGTCCCCGGACAGCCGTTGCGCCACGAACACGATGAACAGCGCCCCCACGACGGCGACGGCGCCCTGCCACAGGCGATTCAGTACGTAGCGTCGCATGTCAGTCGGTTGTCACGGGACCGGCCGGTCCGATGTGTCGCATCGACCGCCAGAAGGCCCCGGGCCAGGGGCGGTAGTCGATGGTGTCGCGCCAGGCGAACGTGATCATCGGACGGTAGGTGGGCAGGCCCCCGGCCACGCGGTCGTGCTTCACGCGCGCGAGCTGCCGGGCGAGGCGTTCGCGCGCGGCGGGATCGAGCGTCGTCCGGAACTCCTCGACCATGCGGTCGATCTCGGGGTCCGCGTGGTACGAGTACGGCCCCCAGCCGTCGCCGGCGGAGTGCAGGTGGCCGGACCAGGGGTCGGTCGGGTCTCCGGGCAGGCCGTGGCCCCACATCGTGCTCAGGATCCCGTCCATCAGCGGACGGGCGTTCACCCGCGCCAGGTTGATCCACGCCCCGTACTCCAGCTGCACGATGCGGCAACGAATGCCGACGGTGGCGAGGTAGGCGAACACGGCCTCGCCCATCTCCTTGATGTAGGGCTCGCGCGGTGTCGTGAGGTTGTAGCAGTTGACGTTGACGCCACGCTCGAAGCCGGCCTCGGCGAGCAGGGCGCGGGCACGTTCGGGGTCGTACAGGTACGGGGCGAGGTCGGGGTCGTACCCGAGGGAACCGGGCGCGAGTTGCGCGGTGCGGATCCCCTGGCCGTAGAGGATGAACTCGATGATGGCGTCGAAATCGATGGCGTGGGCGATGGCCTGGCGCACCCGCACGTCGTACAGGGGATGCTTCGGGTCGGTCGCGTCGATGTTGAGGAACAGGTTGTTGGGCGCCGGAAGGGACACGACGCGCACGCCCGGCAGGGTCTCGAAGTCCGCGATGAGGGCGGGCGGCACGGCGTCGATCCAGTCCACGGCGCCGGTCTTGAATGCCGCGACCCGCGTCGTGTCCTCCGGGATGATCTTGATGACGAGCCGCTCGGCGGCCGGCCGTGCCGCGGCGTTCCAGTAGTCCTCGAAGCGTTCGACGACGAGTTCCTCGCGGGGCTTGCGCGACACGAATTTCCACGGCCCGGTGCCGATCGGGTGGGCCTGCACGCCCGCGTCCCCCACCTCCTCGAAGTACCGCCGCGGGATGGCCCAGAGCGCGAGGTTCAGGGGAATGAACGCGCCGTCCGGGGTGTCGAACACGATGTCGAACCGGCGGTCGTCCAGGACGACGAGATCGCGGATGTAGCGGAAGCGGCCGGCGTTGCGGGAGATGGGATCGCTCTGGCGCTCGTATGCGTAGCGCAGGTCCTCCGACGTGAGGACGTCGCCGTTGTGGAACCGGACGTTCTCGCGCAGCGTGACCCGGATCACGGTGTCGGTCCCGCTCTGGTCCACTTCCCAGTGCTCGGCCAGCCAGTTGACCCGTTCCAGGTCCGGATCGACCGCCAGAAGCTGCTCGTAGAAGAGGCCGATGAAGTACTGGTCCACCCCGGCGGAGGAGCGCGTCGGGTCGACCTGGACGGGCTCCGCGCCGAACGCGACGACGACCTCTGCGGCGTGGCCCCAGGTCGTGAACGCGAGCGCGAGCCCCCCGGCCAGCAACCGTTGTCGGATCGTCATCGCCCGGGGAAGGTACACACTTGACCCCGTTTGCGACAGCGGATCGTCCGCGCATCACGGCGCGAGGTCGATCTCGTACATCGACCGCCAGTACGCCGCGGGCCACGGTCGAAAGGCAATCGTGTCGCGCCAGGCCAGCGAAACCACGGGGCGATACGTCGGGAGCCCGCCGGCGACGCGCTCGTGTTTCAGCCGCGCGATGCGCCGCGCGAGCCGCTGACGCCGATCGGGATCCAGGGTCGTCCGCAGGGTCCGGACGAGACCGTCCAACTCGGGGTCGGCATGGTACGAGACGCGTCCCCACCGGTCTGTGAAGGTGTGCAGGTGGCCGGACCAGGCGTCGGTGGGGTCCCCGGGCAACCCCTGCCACCCCATCGCGCTGATGATGCCGTCCATGGTGGGCCGGGACGCGGTACGCAGCAGGTGCACCCACGCGCCGTATTCCATCTGGACGATCCGGCAGCGGATGCCGACGGCCGTGAGAAAGGCGAACGCGGCTTCGCCGACCTCCTTGATGTTCGGTTCTCGCGGCGTCGTGAGGTTGTAGCAGTTGACGTTGAACCCGCGGGGGTAACCGGCCTCGGCGAGGAGTGCCCGGGAGCGTTCCGGGTCGTAGGCGTACGGCGCGAGTCGTTCGTCGTACCCCAGCGTGCCGGGGGCGACCTGCACGGTCCGCACACCCTGTCCGTAGACGATGTGCTCGATGATCGCGTCGATGTCTATGGCGTGCGCCACCGCCTGGCGAACCCGCACGTCGGCCAGCGGACTGCGCGGGTCGACCGCGTTCATGCCGAGGTAGAGGTTGTTGGCGGTCGGCAGCGATGCCACCTGCACGTGCGGGAGGCTTGCGAGACCGGCGACCTGCGCGGGCGGCACGGCGTCGATCCAGTCCACCGTCCCCGTCTTGAAGGCGGCGACGCGGGTCGTGTCCTCGGGGATGATCTTGATCACGAGCCGCTGCGCGCGAGGCTTCGCGGACGCGTTCCAGTAGTCCTCGAAACGCTCTACCACCAGTTCCTCCCGCGGCTTGCGGGAGACGAACTTCCAGGGCCCGGTGCCGACGGGATGGGCCTGGATGCCCGCGTCGCCCGCGGCCTGGAAGTACCGGCGGGGGACGGCCCACAGGGCCAGGTTCCACTGCTCGAAGAGCGCGTCGGGCCGGTCGAACACCACGTCGAAACGGAGGTCGTCGCGCACCACGAGGTCTCGGACGTAGCGGAAGCGAACGGCCGAGCGGGACACCGGGTCGCGCTGGCGCTCGTACGCGTAGCGGAAGTCGTGGGCGGAGAGGGTATCGCCGTTGTGGAACTTGACGCCCTCGCGGATCTTCACGGACAGCACGTGGTCTTCGCCGGCCGGCGCCAGGGACCAGGACTCGGCGAGCCAGTTGACGCGCGCGAGATGCGGGTCGACGTTCAGCAACTGTTCGTAGAAGAGCGTCAGGAAGTACGCGTCGACACCGGCGATGGCACGGGTCGGATCCGTCTGCGGCGGCTCCGCCGCGAAGGCCACGGTGAGCTCCCGGGCGTCCGCCGCCGGAGTGGCGACCGTCACCAGGAGGAGCGCGGCGGCTCCTGCGAGCACGTGCCTCATCGCGCGAGATCGATCTCGTACATGGAACGCCACCCGGCCGCCGGCCAGGGACGGAAGGCGATCTTGTCGCGCCAGGCGAGCGAGATCATCGGGCGGTAGGTGGGCAGACCGCCCGCCACCTGCTCGTGTTTCAGCCGTGCGATGCGGGTCGCCAGGCGGTAGCGGGCGCCCGGGTCCATGGTCGTGCGGAGGGACTCCACCAGGCCGTCGAACATGGGGTCCGAGTGGTACGAGTTGCGTCCCCACGCGTCGGTCGACGTGTGCAGGTGGCCCGACCAGGCATCCGTCGGGTCCGCCGGCAGGCCATGTCCCCACATGGCGCTGATGATCCCGTCCATGCGCGGGCGGGACGCGACGCGCAGGAGATTGATCCAGGCGCCGTACTCCATCTGCTCGATGCGGCAGCGGATCCCGGCGGCGCTGAGGAATGCGAACACCGCCTCGCCCACCTCCTTGATGTTCGGCTCGCGCGGCGTCGTGAGGTTGTAGCAGTTGACGCGTATGCCACGCGGGTAGCCGGCTTCCGCGAGCAGGGCGCGTGATCGGTCGGGATCGTAGGGGTAGGGCTCGAGCGCGGCGTCGTAGCCGACCGAGCCGGGTGCGAGTTGCGCGGTCCGGATGCCTTGTCCGTGGACGACGTACTCGACAATGGCGTCGACGTCGATCGCGTGGGCGACCGCGCGCCGGACCCGCACGTCGGCGAGCGGGTGGCGCGGGTCCGTGGCGTGCATGCCGATGTACAGGTTGTTGGGGCCGGGCAGCGACACCGTGCGTACGCCCGGGATGCGGCTGAAGGCCTGGACCTGGGCCGGGGGGACGGCGTCGATCCAGTCCACCTCGCCGGTCTTGAAAGCGGCGACGCGCGTGGTGTCTTCCGGGATGATCTTGATGACGAGCCGCTTGGCCCGGGGTTTCGCGCCGGCGTTCCAGTAGTCCTCGAAGCGCTCCACCACGAGTTCCTCCCGCGGTTTGCGGGAGACGAACTTCCAGGGTCCCGTGCCCACGGGATGCATCTGCATGCCGACCTCGCCCACGGCCTCGAAATGCCGCCGCGGCACCGCCCACAGGGCGAGGTTCCAGGGCACGAACGCGGCGTCCGGCTCGTCGAATACGATAGCGAAGCGGCGGTCGTCGTGCACGACGAGATCGCGCACGTAGCGAAAGCGGCCGGCCGCGCGTGACATCGGGTCGCGCTGGCGTTCGTAGGCGAAGCGGAAATCGTGCGCCGAGAGGGTGTCCCCGTTGTGGAACTTCACGCCTTCCCGCAGCGTCACGGAGAGTACGTGATCGGCGCCGGCGCGGTCGAATGACCACGACTCGGCGAGCCAGTTGATCCGCTCGAGCTCGGGATCGACGTTCAGCAACTGCTCGTAGAAGAGCGAGACGAAGTACGCGTCCACGCCCGCGGTCGCCCGGGTCGGTTCTACCTGCGTGGGCTCGGCGCCGAATGCGACGACGATCTCCTCGGCTTCTGCGGCGGCAGCGAGCAGGCCGGCGAATGCGACGCCCAGGAGGAACGGTGCGACTGAGATGCCGTGCATGGGCGGTGGAGCGGCCGCGTGAAGCTTGACCGACAGTATCGCCATCGGCGCTCTCGACGACCATCGTCGCGCGCTGGAGGCACCCGCGCGGCGAGGCCGGCACCCCCGGTCTGCTACGATTCCGCTTTGCGCCGGGCAACGGCGCGGCGGGAGAGACCGTGGCGGAAGTCGCCCGTATCGGCCAGGACGAAGCGCGCTCGATGCCGGCAGTCAGGCGCCGGCGTGTCGCGCCCCGCTCGGCGGCCGTCGCCGCGGCCCTGCTGGCCGCCACGCTCGTCGGCGCGTGGTGGCTGTTCGATCGCCTCACCAACGTGTACGTCATGGATGCGCGCGTGGCGTCCGACATGATCCTGCTGAGCAGCCGTGTCGCCGGCTGGGTGACGGAACGGCCGGCCGCGAAAGGGGACCGCGTGGCCGCGGGAGCGCCGCTGCTGCTGGTGGACGCCCGGCAGGCACGCCTCAGGCGGGACGAATTCGAGGCGGCGCTCGCGACGCTGGATGCGCGCACGGATGCCGTGAAAGCCGAGATCGCGTACATGCGGGGGGCGACGGCGAGCCGCATCGAGGCGGCGGAGTCGGAGCTGGTCGCGGCGCGGTCGGAACTCGATGCGGCCGGGTCCATTCGGGAGACGGCGGAGGACGAGTGGCGCCGCGCGGACGCATTGCGCGAGCGTAACCTCCTCTCGGAACAGGACTGGGCCGCGCGGCGGACGGCCTTCCGCACCTCGGAGCAGGCGGAGAAGAGCCGGGCGGCGCAGTTGCGGGGTGCGGAGGCGGATGTGGCGGAACGGCGCTCGGAACAGGCGCGCCTCGACATGCTGGATGCGGAGCTCGCACGCCTCGAGAGCGAACGGCTGGCCTTGCGATTGCAGCGCGACCGCGCGGGCGAGGAACTCGCGGACCACGTCATCCGCAGTCCCATCGCGGGGGTCATCGACCAGACCTTCATTGACGCCGGCGAGTACGTTGCGGAGGGCCAGCGTGTCCTCATGCTGCACGATCCGGACGTGTACTGGGTGCGGACGAACGTCAAGGAGACGGACCTCCGGCACCTGCGCGTCGGCAAGCGGGCGGAGGTCGAGGTCGATGCCTTTCCGGACAGGACCTACCAGGCCACGATCGCGCGCATCGGCAACGCCGCGACGAGCGAGTTCGCGTTGCTGCCGAACCCGAATCCGAGCGGGAATTTCACCAAGATCACCCAGCGCGTCGAGGTGAAGTTGACGTTCGACGAGCCCGATCCGCGGCTGCGGCCGGGGCTCATGGTCGAGGTGAAGATCCCCAAGTCCGACGCCGACGCGGGGGAGTAGGTGGCGGAGGGGCCGCCCGGAGCAGGCGCCAGCCGCGTACCGCCCGGGATCGAGGCCACCCCCGGCATCCTCGCCCTGTACGAGCGCCACGGCGCGACCTACCCGTGGTGGGTCACCGGCGTCGCCGTCCTCGGCTCTTTCGCGACGCTCCTGACCGCGACGATCATCAACGTCGCCATCCCGGACATCATGGGCGCCCTCGGCCTCACGATCGACGAGGCGCAGAACCTCGTCAGCGCCCATCTCGCCGCCGGAACGGTGACGATGCTGATGACGGCCTGGGCCATACGAGCCTTCGGCATTGTCACGACGTTCCTCTTCAACATGGTGCTGTTCGCCGTGTCCTCGATTGCCGGCGGCCTCGCGAACACGGGCGAGATCCTGTTCCTGGCGCGGCTGGTGCAGGGCGCCGCGTCCGGCATCATCATGCCGCTGTCGATGGTCATGGTCGCGCAGGTGTTCCCGGTGGACCGGCGCGGCATGGCGATGGGTTGGATGGCTGTCGGGACGGTACTCGCGCCGGCGCTCGGACCCACCTTGGGCGGCTACCTCGTCGACAACCTCTCCTGGCGATGGGTGTTCTTCATGGCCGTCCCGTTCGCGGTGGTCAGCATGCCCCTCGCGCTCGTCTTCTTCCCGACACGGGAGGAACGGGGTCCGCGGCCGTCCTTCGACTGGGTGGGCGTCTTCCTGTGCGGCGTCTTCCTCCTGTCGATGCTGACAGCCCTGACGGAGGCGCAGAGCGAGGGCTGGTACGACGACCGCGTCACGATCGCGCTGGCGAGTACGGCTGTCAGCTTTGTCGCGTGGATTGCCTGGGAGGCGCGGGTCGACGAGCCGATCCTCGACCTGCGCCTGTTCCGCAACGTGCGCTTTCTCGGTGCGGCGATCGTGACCTTCACGGTAGGCGCGGCGCTGTACGGGTCCACCTACGTCTTCCCGCTGTTCCTGCAGACGATTTCGCGACTCATCCCCACCGAGTCGGGGTTGCTCATGGCGCCGGCGGGGCTGGTGATGGCCGTGCTCTTCCCGTTGTCGGGGTACCTGGCCGACCGGCTCTCGATACGCGTGCTCGTCACCGTCGGGTTGGTCGTTACGGCCTGGTCCTGCTGGCTCATGCGCGGCGTGGATGCCTACACCCCGGTGCTGGATATGGTGATCTGGTACGCGATCAGCCGGGCGGGCCTCGCGCTGGTCTTTCCGGGGCTGAACGCAGCGCCGGTCAACGCGCTGCCTCTCGAGCTGATACCCGCCGGCGCCGGCATGATCAACTTCGTACGCCAGCTAGGCGGCGCCCTCGGCGTGAACCTTCTGTCGTTCGCGCTGATCCAGCAGACGGCGCAGCACCAGGGCCGCGCCCTCGCGACCCAGACCTGGGACAACAGCGGCATGGGAGAGCTGATCCGGCTGGTTCAGGAGGAGTTCACCTACCTCGGGTTCCTGGGCTACCAGGGCTTCGAGATGAGCTTCGGTTACGTGATGGCGATCGTATCGAGCCAGGGGAGCATGCTCGGCTACCGCGACGCGTTCGTGTACGTCGGGGTGATCCTGCTGGTGTCGGTGCTGCCGGTCTGGATGATGGGGGAGAACCGGTCGGTGGGCGGGCGCTGACCTGTAGCTCAAAGCAAGCCCGGTGACGTCCATCGGTAAGCCCCGCTTGCGAATTGTTCTTCAAGATGCTATACGTAGCGTATAGTCTTTTGACGGAGTGGCGGTGAGTTGAGAGGACACGAGATCAGAGCGCTCCGCACGCGACTGGGCCTGACCCAGAAGACCCTTGCGGACAGGGTGCAGGTTAGCTCGAACACGGTTGCTCGCTGGGAGAGGGACGAGTTGGGCGTCTCGGCCGCGATGGTTGATCGACTGCTCGCTATTGCGGAGTCGCTTCCGACGGGCGCTGCGGTCAGCCGGACAGTCGGCCCCGCCCTTGATCCTCATCATCGGGCGATCCTGGACGGACTGAATGGCCGCCTCGACCCCGAAATGTTCGAGCAGTGCGCCGTGGATGTGCTCCAGACGGATTGGCCGGGACTCGTGCCGATACGCGGAGGCCATGACGACGGCTTCGACGGTGCGGTTGTGGATGGGCCCTCGCACGAGCCTTTCCCCGTTGTCGTGACGACCGGCAGCGCGCTCGTTCGCAACTTGAAAACCAGCCTGGACTCAGCACGCAGCAAGGGCTGGGATCCACGACGCGTACTGTTCGCGACGTCGCAGCGTATCTCGCCCGCCGTCCGGCGCAAGCTCTTCGAGACTGCACGAGGGAGAGGAGTGACTTGCGTCCAGACTTACGATCAGGATTGGTTCGCGAGCCGACTCTATCGCGAGCCGCAATGGTCCAAGCGCCTCCTTGGCGTCGCGGGAAGGCCCCGCGCGCTGAGCGTGTTTCCCGTCAGTCGGCGCCCCGTGCTTGGCGACGATGTCCTCGGTCGAGAGCGAGAGAAGCAGTGGCTCGTGGATCGCCCCGGAGATTGTCTGCTCGTTGGCGAACCAGGATCAGGCAAGACGTTCCTGCTTAGAGCACTGGCCCTGGAAGGCGAGGCCCTGTTCCTCGTTGATGAAGACCGAGAGAAGGTGGCCGACGACCTCCGAGAACTGCGGCCGAAGGCGGTCATCGTGGACGACGCGCACGTTCGGCCAGGTTCCATAGGGGTCCTCACCCAGCTCCGAAGTGAAGTTCACGCCGACTTCCGGATCATTGCGACCTGCTGGCCTGGGGAAGCAGAGGGAAGCCTCGCCGAGCTGCAAGTCGGGCACTCCGAGATGCTGAAACTGGAGTTGGTCGACGCCGATACGATGATCGCCATCATCAAGTCAGCGGGCGTACAAGGGCCCAATAGACTGCTCTACACCATTCGAAGCCAAGCGGCGGGCCGGCCGGGGCTGGCGGCGACGCTAACCCACCTTTGCTTGGTCGGCGACATTAGCGCTGCAACAACAGGTGAAGGACTTGTGGACGCCATTGCGCCAGACCTCGACCGAGTCGTGGGGGTTGACTCGATGACGTGGCTGGCGCCGTTCGCGCTCGGGGGAGACTCCGGGACACGGCCGGAGGATGTCGCCGACCGACTCAATACGTCCCTTCTGGAGACGCGGCGCGCGCTCGCAAAGCTGAGCGCGGCAGGAATCATCAGGGACAGGGATACGGGGGTGTCGGTTGAGCCAGCGCCCATGCGGTGGGTGTTGGTGCGGCGGGTCTTCTTTGGGGGGCCGGGTTCTTTGTCTCTGGAACGCTTCATGCCGATAGTGCGTAACCGGGCGCATGCCCTTGATACGCTCATCGGCGCTCGTTCTCGAGGGGCCGCTGTTCCTGAGCTCGAGAGACTTCTTGAGGAAGCTGGTTCCGAGCACCTGTGGGCAAACTACGCATGGGTGGGACCGGATACGGCCAGGTTCGTGCTCGCACAGCACCCGGAACTCCTCAGCGCCTTGGCAGCGCCCGCGCTCGTGAATTGCCCGACGACTGCGATCCCGATGCTGCTATCGCGAGCGGAAGAGGAGTACGCCGGTGCGAAAACACTCTCCGGATTGGAGCCACTCGAAAAGTGGATACGGTCGGGAAACACCCACTGGCGCGAGGCGATCGAGCGGCGGGAGACGCTGATGCGGTGCACGGGGGCATGGTGGCGACAATCTGGGAGCGGCCGCGTCTCGGTGGCGGCGATGTGTCTGGCGTTGGATCCCGACTTCGATTCCGTGACGCAGGACCCGGGTAGTGGAACACACGTCACCCTCTCAAAGGCGATGTTGGGCGAGGCTGTCATCAGCCCTTTGGCCGCGTGCTGGCCTGAAATGATGACCGTTGTCGACGGGGCGACCGACCGGCCGCATCTGCCGTGGACCAATCTGCTGGATTTGCTGGCGAAATGGTGCCACCCGCGCCTGCTTACGGATGACGAGACCCAAGAGACAGCGATCCGATTGCTATCCGGCATGTTGCGGGACGTGTCGATGGCTTCTAGACAGCATTCTGGCGTCCAGCACCGCATCGCTGAAATCGGAAAACGCGTCGGCGTGGTGGTCGATGCGGAACTGGACCCGGAGTTCGAGTGCCTGTTCCCGCCGGACCCTTACGACTCGGAGGATCTGGATCGGGAAATGGAGCGCCTCGACGAGAACGTCCGACAATTGGCAAGCGGTTGGAGGAGTCGCACGGCGGGCCAACTGGCAAGCTTCCTCGATCGTCACGAGACGGAGGCACGCCGCGCGGGCATCACCCATGTGCGACTGACGCCACTCTTCTGCCGAACTGTTGCCGAAACCTGCCGGGAACCGGTTGCCGTGGTATCGACTCTCGTCCGCGGGCGGCTTCCGGCGGACTTGGTGGCGCCTTTCCTTGGTGAGGCCGTCAGGGTCGACCAGTCCGCATGGTCGCTCGTGTCCGACTGCCTCAACGACGATCTCTACATCGCCATTGGCATGCAACTCGCGCTGTGTCGCGACACAGCCCCTGCGAAGGTACTGCAGTCAGCCTTGGCGAAGGTGCGTGAAGCACCGCGACTTCTCGAACACTACTGCGTAATCGGAGAACTCTCGCGGGGGGCGCTCTCCGAAGCGCTCCGCTCGCCGGACGCCTCGACGGCGGTCGAGGCAGCGATCGGGCACTTCAAGGGACCAGGGCGTTCTCGAACCGAGGACTGTTCGGACGACTCGTGGCGGCGGGCGTTTCTTCTCTCGGCCGAGATCGCGTTGTCCGGGCAAGATGGCTATTGGACGGGCGAGATACTGAAACGAGACGACGAGCTAGCCCTGGAGTGGCTGATTCGTTGTCTCGACGCCGAGCGGGCTGCCATCGGCTTTCACACTCAGGAAACAGCAAGGAAAGTTATGGCTTCTTTGGACTCGGCTCAAAGAACCTGCGTCCTGAACGCGGTCGATCCTGACGAACGCGTGTTTGGTGTTTCAGAGATAGTCCACGAGCTTGTTGGGAGCGACCCGGAGGTCTATGGCCACCTCCTTGAGTCCGAAGAGCTCAAGCCCCACCATCTTTCTCCCCTCCAGGGCGAGCCGAGTGGCGATTGGCGGAGCCTTGCCGTTCGCGCGCTGGATCATGGCTATTCTTGCGAGGACATCGTGAAAGCGAGTTTTGGTGGATCGTGGCAGTGGCACGGAAACGAAAGCGAGATGTGGGGGAAGGTCCGGCGCCATTTCGAGGAGCTTCAAGCGGACTCGGACTCGCGTGTTGTTGCTGTTGGCGAACTCGGCGCGCGGACCGCAGGCAATGACGAGCGGCGGGCGAAAGCGGGCGAACGCGAGGAGGCCATACACGGTCTGGTTTGAGGGGGCGCTTGCTCCCCGCACGTTCGACCTTGGTCGAAGATGCCATGACCGTCCCGCGTCGGTGTCAGGCGTCTCGAGGTTGCCGAACGGAAGCAGCCGATTCTGCAAGACTGACGAACACGTCCTGGTCAAGTCCGTGGCGCGACACCTCAAGAGCGTTACAGCTTTCGAGTTCGCGTATCGCTGGAAGCGCGACCTCAAACGGGAAGAGATGCGGTCCGCGTAGTAGCGCGGCTGGGGGTTGAGCCTGATTGTCCCTCGATGCGAGAACGGCCCTGGCGATCCAGATGGCCAGCGCTGAGTCGTCGACAGGTCGCGCTCCCGCACCCCGATAGAGCCCGTGCCGGTCTGATTCCAGTAGCACGCCCCAGTCGACGAACAGGCGCAAGATGCGCCTGGCGGCGCGAGCTACGGTTTCGCGTTGACCGTACTTCTCCCGGAGTCGCCGCTGTACTTGCGCCGCACCTACATCGCCCTGGAGCCGCAGCACGCGCCCGGTAACCCCTGCAACCGTGCCGAAGAACGGGTAGACCGCTGCGCACATACACCAGTGAATGAGCATTCGTTCGTTGGCGTTCGAGTGCCGAAGAAGAGCGAGTCCTGCATCGCGGAGCGCGACGAGCTGCGGCGGAACGTTGATCCAGACTTTCATCAGTATGGTGATGGCCTTGTTCCGCGTTCCGCGTTCCGCGTCGCTACCGACTGACAGCGTTTCTCGCAAGTGTTGGCGGAGTGCGACGACGACCTCGTCTCTGGGGTTCTCCGCCAGCACCAAGTTCGCGGCATACTCAAGCCACTCCAATCGAATGCGCTGGCTGAACCCGATCTGATGCTCGCGCGTCATCTCGTCGCTCGTCGGATCTCGATCATCGGCACGACGACCTCTTCGAGGCAGATGCCACCGTGAGTGACGATGCGTTCATGGTCACGTACGAAAGCCCAACGATCTGGCGCGAGCAGCGCGAGATAGTCGTCGGGCAGACCTACCGCAGGCCACTCGACCGCATCCGGAAAGTCTGCCTTGACTCGGGTTCGCAGGGTGGCGTCCGAAAAGACTCGTGCGCGCTCGCCACGGACCTCCGCCAACGCGCCCTCGCGGGGCCTGCCACACCCCTTGGCTTCGACGTTGCCGTGATCCGATGTCAGGAAAACAGCGAACCCGCTGTCGAGCAGAAGATCGAACAGACTCGCCATGAAGCCATCCTGAGCCCACTGTCGGACTTGGTTGTGCATGCCCGCGGTGCCGAGTTGCATGCCGTGCATGATCTTGTCGATCTTGTCCACTACGACACCGACGGCATGCGTTCCCGGTCTCGACACGAGGTCCCGAGCATGGTCGAGTGGACCATCCCCCAGTCCCTTGGCGTATCCCGCAGGCTGAGGCGACAGACCCTGGTCTGACCAGAATCGGGTCCACAAGGCCTGTTCCTTGCTGGTGCCCCCGATGCTCGACGGGAAGAACAGCGGCGCCTGGCCGGCGAAGATGGCTTGCCGCGAAACGGAGGTAGTGGTTGGCACCCACGCGAACACGGCCTCTTCGCGAAAGCGAAGCTCGGGCCGTTGTGCTCGCAGGGCGGTCCGAAGCACGATCCATTGGTCGATGGAAAGGCCGTCAACGACGACGAGTGCGACCTTGATTGCGTAGCCTTCGGCCAGTTGCCGGGCTAGGAAACGCGGCAGGTGATGCACCATGACCGGTGGATTGGACGGCTGATTGTGCAGTCCCGCGTAGCGGTGCTCCATCCAATCCCGGAAACCTTGATCGACTCGGGCTCGAAGGTCACCCACGCGAGAGCCTGCGTTCGTCCGCGCCGAAGAGGGGGCTTCCGACCAAACGACATTGAGCTCCGCCCAGCGATAGGCGAAATCGGTCCACTCCGTATGCCGAGCGTCGGCACTCGGTATCGAGCGTTCGATCCTTTCCGACAGGCCCTCGATACGATGCAGACTATCTTCGATGGGATCGTTGCGGATCCCGACCCGAACCCACTCTTTCGACAAGGCTGCGCCGGAAAGATGGCGGACGGGGCGTAGCATCCCCTCCAGGAACAGGTTGTCGACGTAGACGCGCACGTCGTCGTCGCCGAAGGGTAACTCGGCGGGTCCTTCTGGTGCGGGGTCGCGCGATGCATCTGCGTCCAGCAACCCGCTCCTTGCGGATCCGGCCAAGCGGTCGAGAAACTGTGGCCAGCGTTGCTGGAGGAACTCCCAGAAAGCTCCCCGGCTTGGAATGATGGTCTCCAGGGGCCATCCGTCGAAGGCGCCGTGTTGTCCGAGTACCCGAATCAAACGCTCGTCGACCAAGGGCGGCACCCGCTGCCGGCGGTAGTGGCGACGCAACAGGACGCGCAACAGTTCAGTCGGGCTCTTGACGAGGTCGGGCCTGACGTCGAATACGTGGAGGAGGACGAAGTCCTTCGTGGCGTCTTCGCCAGACGGCTGGGGTTGGTGGTCCTGCTGCGCCTTGTAAAGGGTGTCCAGGTCGCTTTGGTCCAGCGCGGCGACGACCGGATAGCTCAGGCAGGGGAACAGTTCGCCAAGGTTGAAGGTCAGGCGTCGACCGGCCTTCAGGAGATCGTACGGAAGCTCGCCGAAATCCCGGGCACCGAGCCGTAGAACGACCTCGCGGTCGCGAGCCTCGCCTTGGTCCCAATGTGACCGGAATCCGGACTCGTATGCGAATCGGAACTCGGTCGGGTTCTCGAAGGGAATGAGCTCGAAGCCGTTGTCTCGGATACCGTGCAGAAGCGTCTCTTCGAGCAGCAGCCCGTCGGGGTCTGCGACCAGGGTGAGCGGGGCGACCTCGGGTGTGAACTCGCTCAGGATGTGTTCACGCCAGTTCGTCGCACGCTCGCGCCGGGCTTTCACGCCGAGTCGGCGCGCGTCAGCGCCTGGTCGTACCAGAGCATGAGCTTCTGATCCTCCTGCAAAACGGCCTCGGGGATCTTCTCCGCGACCGCGATGATGGTGGAGTAGTCACGGTCCTGATAGGCCCTGAAGAAGCCAGCCCGGACGGCCTCCAGGCGAAAGAGCTTCAGGCGTTTCTGGCGGGATGCTCGGTACTCCTCGAACTCGCGCAAGAGGGCACGGGTGCGCCGTCGCTCCACGTCGGCTGCCTTTTTCGGATCAGGCACATACCAACGGTCCTTGGCCTTGCTCCGGAGCAGGGCGTGGTCCTTGGTCAGGTTGCGTAGCGGCTTGAAGTTGGTCGAGAGATAGGTGTGGACTTGGGTGGGGACTTCTCCGCTGCCGTCGTAGCGCAGGAAGTTCTGGTCGAGCATCTCGGATAGTTCGGGCAGCTTCTCGTGCCTCTGCCAGCCCGCGATCTCCTTCAGAAACTGGGGGTGAAGGTCCTGGAATGTCTGTGGCTTGCGGTCAAGGTGTTGCCGAAGCCATTGAATCGCGGATGATTCGTCGACGACGAAGATCTCCAGCTGTGCCACTTCGTCCGCTGCCAGACGCCGCTGGTCATACTCAACGACTTGGTCCGGAAGGAAGACCATGCCGTCTCGCTCTGGGAAGCGTTGTGCCAGGTTCGTCAGGAACTCCCCCACGGACACCGGCACTGTGACGTTGCGAAGGACATGGAAGGCCACCATGCGGTCGAAGAGCACGTGTGGCTGGCGTTCGTTGATCACTTCGACGCGACCGTCCTTGGCGACGAACACGGGCAACTGACCAAGGTGCGTACGGAGAAAATCCCAGACACCCTCTTCAGTGCCTTTGGTGAGCGTAAAGCGCTCCTCCAGGCCGTCGTTGGGCTTGTAGGCGGAGATCACCAGATCCTGCTTGACAGCCGTGCTGGTGACCTGTCGGTACGAACCCTGTTGCTTGTCCATGGTGCGCACGTCGGCCACGACGAAGCCCGCTGCAAGCATGCCTTCCTGAATGGCAGTCCAGACGGCGTTCCGGGAGTTGTGAAAGACCACCGTGAGCCAACGACCGGGCTTTAGCACACGCCGGTACTCCTCGAAGCAGCGCTGCATAAGGCGCTGGTAATCCGGTAGGCCCTTTCTCTTGAAACGGTCGACGATCGCCTCTGGTGCGGAGTTGGTCAACACTCGATGCCAGGACTCGATGAGAAAGTTGAGATCGGCGTAGTAGATGTTCTCGCCGAACGGCGGGTCGGTGAAGATGTAGTCCATCGAGTCGTCCGGTATGCCGAGGAGCGCTGTCGTGCTCCCGGTTGTGACGCAACCGGACCTTCCGGTAGGCGACGACTTGGCGAAAGTCCTTTCCAGCCTCTGTAGTTTTCCCGCCAAGACATATGACGGACTACATTCAGCATGCTGGGATGGTACGTAGTAGACTCCCGTGAGGTACTGGTTCACCTGCGAGTAGCCAGTCGGCCGATATCGGTTGAGAGCTGACATGGTCCAAAGCGCCTGCTCCACAAAGTAAAGCAACATGTGTCGGAGGCGCGTGTCCGTGTGCGCGTTGGCCCGGCGCCACATCGCGGCCAGGGCGTGCGCGGCGCGGGGGAGAAAAAAGTGATGGAGGTGCGTTACGCCCGAGTGTTCTATCCGAGCCCTCTGGTGGGTCATGTGCATAGGAGGAATGGGGTCCGATGGCACGTCTAGGGGAAAGGGTAGTCGCTCGATCCGATCGAGGGTTCTCAGGTCCGAAGCATCTGGCCGCTTCCGGTGCGTCACGCCATCGGCCGTGTAGACGACTAGTGTGGGCTTCCTTTTCGGGACCCGAACCGGTGCGTTGATCGACGAGTCGAATCTCGACTCGTAAAGGCGGTCCAGCCGCCGCCTCGTCAGTTCGCTGCCGCAATGGGGACAAGGGAATAGATCCCGTACTCGCCCGCTGCTCTCGTCCAGGGCCTCGTCGGTAAACACCACGTCACCCGAGCAATCGGGACAGCCGAACACCTCACTCCAGACCGTGTAGTCGATCCGTCCCTTCGTCTCGCTGTCGGCGTGGACGGTCTCGTACATCCAACCGAGTTCAGCTTCGACGCCGGCCAGCAATGCTCGGCCCGCTCCGGCGAACGCATCGACATCGAATGGGAGGCCGTAGTTGGCGGCGATGAAGCCGGCCAGAGGCGAGAGATCGTTCTGGACGGTGTGCCGCGCGCCCCACCGAGGCTTGTCGAAGTCCTCCTTGGCCCACAGGGCTTCCAGATCCTGGCGAAAGCTCTCCGGCGCCGTCCCGCACCACTGTGCCGCTACGCCGGTCATGCCAGTGCCCGCGAACCCGTCGAGAATCAGGTCCCCCGGTTCGGTATAGTGAAGGATCGAGGGCATGATCGCCAAGTGAGGCACCTTGGTGTGATAGCCGTGTGCCCGATAGACCGGGTGGGTCTTGCCCTCGCTGACGTCCACGGCAAACGGCCTGCGGCGGTACGGCTCGTCGGCGTCGTAAGGCTTGCCAGTCGCCTTCACAAATGCCCTCAGGAACGGGTTCGGGCAGGCCGTGTGCCAAGGTGGGTCCGAGAGCGCGAGAATGTCGTCGATGTCGCCGTGGGGGAAGCCTGTCTCGTCCTTCCACCGTTGGAGCAAGTCCTTTGACGGTTCCGCATCCGCCATGTGCTCGGCGAGGCGGCGCAGCCGGTGTTCGTTGTCGATGTGCCAGTGTTCCAATGCGGCTAGCCGCGCGATCGTGTCGTCGACACCGGTAAAGAGAACGCCCCCGAGCTTCGTGTGCAGTTCCTCCAACGCTTCCCGCAGCCGGCCTCGGAAGTGAGACCGCCGCGCCTCGTCGTTCTCGAAGACCAGGCCCAGACATTCCACCGGCTTGGATGTTTGCGCTTCCAGTTCCTCTTCGTAGGACATCTCGAACATCTCATCCTGTCCGGACGGGTGCCGGAAGAGCCGTTCGCTCGGGTTGTCACGCGCCATCTGATCCGCTCGGTCCATCCGCTTTGGTCATGCGTCGGCTCTTCAGTGCAACGCCAGCCTCCGTCAGGACGTAGGTCTGGCGGGGGTGCTTCGGCTGCTCCGGATGAGTCATGCGTACCACTCCACCGGCCAATAGGGGATCGAGGTGGCGTTTCTTGAAGTAGCCGCGATTGGCTATCGTCAGCGCATCCATGATCTCGGTCAGTCGGCGGGGCGTGTCACAAAGTCGGAGGATTTGCTCTTGAGTTGTTGACAGGCCCTTCGACAGTGGGACGTGTGCACTGGACAACTTCGTTTGGACGGAGCCCGTGCCTTGTGCAGTGGACAAGTCATCGCCACCCGGGTCGGCTTGTGCAGTAGACATGTCCATTGGTCCGGGCAGCACGTGGTCAGTGACTGAGCCCGCTCGTCGGGCGTCTGCGGTGCTAGCCTGATTGGGTGAGTCCAGCCGTCCTCGGAGATGTTCCGCGAGGGCGAAGATCGGCGCGTCGCCGCTGACCAGGGGCGAAACGAGATGCTGGACCGCCAACTGCTCGAGAACCGCCAGAGCTGCGGCATTGGAGAGACCGGCGACCATGCGTACGTCGAGCGGTCGGACTCTCCCTTGGCGGCAGACGAGGGCGAAGGCGCTGGCTTCGGCTTCGTTCAGATGAACCCCCAGGCTCGCTTGGAAGAGGCGTTGCTCTTCGGACAAGAGCTCTTCCTTGAGGAGGGTCACCCGAAACGCCTTCCGCGCGGTCGTTATCGACGATAGGTGGCACGCGCCCGAGTTGCCGCCAATTGCCGAAGATAGCGCGCATACCGGTCCCCGCCTGTTCGCTCAAACCAATGCGGCGAAACGCGCCGACGATCCGTGGATTACGAACTTCCCGCTCGCCGGGTTCGAGGAGTTCGTCGGCCGACGCGTACGCATCACCGGGGTTCCACAACGTCGTTCTATCCTCGAAGAAATGGATGACCGGCGAGCGCATCTGGTCAGCATAGTCCTGATGAATCAACAAGTTGATGGCGGCCTCCCGGAACGCGGTGTAGTCAGGCGGGTGGTCCTCGCGCTGCAGTGTCTCGGGATCCAAGGAGAACGGTTTCTCGGCGCGCTGGAAGTAGCGGGCTACGAGCGCCCTCCAAGTACTCACGAGATTGTTCTCGATCACGAGTCGGTCCGCCCAGCGTTCGTCCGTGAGCTCTTCTGCCCAGTCACCGCGACTCCAACGCCAGTCCACAACCGGGCGGGGGAGCACTTGGCGGAACGCGCGTGCGCTACCGAACAGCAGGATCGCTGCCCGCGTCGGCGATAGCCGGCCATCGGCCTCGACGATAAGGCCCCAATCGCGAAGGAACTCCAGGTGTGACAGCTCCTCGTTGTAGCCCGGATTCCGGTCGTCGAAGAGCTTCCGGTACCAGCGCAGAGAGCCGTCGTCGAAGCAAGAGTCGGGCTCTAGGAGGAGTGTCTCACCGTCGTAGCGTTCGTCTGCGGCGTCGCGCAGCATCCGTTCGATCTCGGCGGGCGTGCATCGCTCGTCGCCGGCCCCGCGTCGGATGAATGATCGCCAGATGTCCCTCTTGAGGTAGACGGGCTTGTCCTGCCGGCGCGCCTCCGGGATGTGGAAGACGAGTAGAGCCTTTCCCTCCTCCTCGATCAGGTCCTCCTTGGATTCGATGATGCGGTTCAGCTTGTCGCCGGTGCGCAACGCGCTTAGGAAATCGTTCTGAACCTTGTCGACCTCAAGAACACCGACGATCTCGAACCCTGCGGCGGCGTCTCGGACCCCGAAGACGAGCCAGCCGCCGCCTGTGTTGGCGAAGGCGGACACCGTCTCGTACGCGTTCTTGGGCACCCCGCGTTGAGCCTCTTTGAACTCGACGTCGTTCCACTCGTAGCCCTTAAGCCGTTCGATGAGTTCCTCCCTCTTCATGGACATCTACTCCAGTACCACACGCACCTTGGCGGGGTCCTTTCCCGCGCAAAGACGGTCCAGATAGTGCTCAAATCGCGCCTTGATCTCGGGTGGGCTTGCGGGGGAGCCGCCTTCCAGAAGCGAGGACTTCAGACTGTTGGTCGTTACCGTCACCTTGACGAGGCTCGAGAGAGCTTCGCGCAGCGACTCGACGAACTCTTGGTCGACGGCTTCGGGAAGTTCACCGCTATCGAGGAAGATGGCGACGCGTTCTCGCCGCTCCGACAGGAGGAGTGACAGGTTCTCTTGGGTCGTCGGATCCCGCAAGTTCGCCTCCAGTGTCTGTGTCCAATCGGAGAGTAGCCGATCGAGTTCCTCGTCGAGCCCTGCAAGAGTTTCGCCTGCATGGCGTTCGGTGTTCTCGGTGGCCGGTCGGAGTCCGCAATGAGGGCACGTCGGAGCGACGACGATCTCTTGCTGCGTGAGCGCGGAGCAACTGACGAGGGCGTCCAGTCGTTCTTCGAAATCGCGGAGTTGCTGGATTGGCATGAGATCGATGGCCGCGAGCGACCGGAGGTGAGCGAGCCGCTGGTCCTGTGCAAGCGCGGCCTTCCGTCGATCTTCGTTCACGCCGAGGCGGCACCTGGTGTGAAGAGCGAGATACTCGGTGGCGTACGCCCGTTGCAGATCGCGCAGTTCGCGCAGTGACTCTCGTCGGATCGATGCAGCGTTGCTCAAAGCCGGCAACCTGACTTCCGAGAGAATCGCCTGACGGGTCTTGCCCATTCGTTCGACCCATTCGTGACCTGGGGGAAGAACCGTTTCGGCGGCTGCCAGGAACGCCGTCACGGGACCGAGTTCCGAGACAAGCGCATGCAGTTCCTCCACGTTGGCGAGGGACGCGAGCCCGCCCTCCTGCATGCTCACTTCCCGCGCGTCGCGCCGAAAGTTCTTGAGGCGGCCCGGGGTTGTGTACGCCTGTAGCGACTCAAGGAAGGACTTCGCGCCTTGTAGCGATGCGCGGAACTCTGCCGCGCGATCCTCGTCGACCAGCTTGGTGCCCCAGAAGGGGAAGCCGTCCTCGACAAGCTTGTCGGCGAGCACGAGCCTTCCGACCGTGTTGCTGATCGCAATCTGAAGCTCCCGAACGGGGTCCTCCTGGCCCTGAGTGACCAACGTTGCCATACCGGGGGTCAACCCGACCAACTCGAACAACGCCTTGAGGGCGGGAACGTTCCAGTCCTTGGGCCGCTCGATGTGCTTGAACTCAGCCAACTCTTCCAGCGGCACTGCGGCTAGAGCAGGCAGGTCGGCTGCATCGAACTTTTGACCCGGCACTGCCAGGACGATGTCTCCGGCGTGCACCAACGCGGCTAGTAGAACCACCGTCCACTCCGCTTCAAGACGCAGCGTGCTGGGGGCGAGGTATTCGACACCGAGGTGTGGTCGTATCAACTCGGAGCGGTTGACGACCTGCCCGGGCCCCTTTTCGTTGACCCGATCGAGAATGTGCATCGCGTACTTCGACCGGCTGGCGTCGAGCTTCCCTCCGTCCAGTAGCTCCAGCGAGTCCAGGATGGCGGTTGCCTGGCGGGTTTTGGTCGCGCCGGCGATCCAGCGAAGGGCGTCTTGGGCCGCTTGGCCCCGGTTCCACGACGTGACCGACACGGAGAACCGCGGATACTCCGGAGCCTGTTCAGCAAAGTGCGGCTCAAGGCAGACGCCGGCGATCGAGTTGATAAGATCGCGGAAGTTGATGCGCTCGGTCGGGGACGTTCCCGAAAGCTCCCGAAGGGAATGCCCCTGGGCCCACTCTAACAGTCCCTTCCGACGGCCTTGATAGGCAACTTCGAACCCGGACCTCATGTGTTCTAGTAGCCAACTCACCAGACTGCGGAGGAAGACTCCAGACTTGGACTCGTAGGTCGCCTTGGCGTGGCCCGAGGATGTCGATGCGAGATCGAGGGCTGCCGCGTAGCCGCGCAACGCTACAGCGAACGCGTCGTCCATGCCCGTCAGGTGCAGGAGGACCTCGTCCGGCTTCTTCTCGTCCTTGAAGTGCGGTGGCTCGTGGGGTTGGATGAAGTAGAGGTAGAAGTCGCGAGGCGGGACTGCGGTCGAACGCTCGTTGGGCGCGCCGAAGAACAGGTATCCACGGCGAGCCGCCTTGCGCTCGCGCCACTCGAGCTCATGCTCCCAGATACGATACCCCGTGACGTAGGTCTGATCCGTACACTCCATAACTTGGCGGAGGGCGTTGTAGTAGTAGCGATCCAGCCGTGAGGTATCCAGGCTCTCGGCTCGCTTCTCGATCAACGCGTCATAGTCATCGGTCTTCTTGAGGTCCAGATAGAACTGGCGATTGTCCGCGTTTGACGAAATGAACTGGCCGCTCACCGTCTTGTGGATTTCCCGTAGAACGGTCTCCACTTGCGAGAGCAGGTCGTCCGCGGGATCGCCTCCGAGGTCTTCTATGCCCGGCTGATAGAGGCACAGACTGTCCCTAAGCTCCTCTGCCGTCGCCCCGATGGGAGCGTTGATGTCACCTGTAGTGAGCCGGTGGACGGACAAGGCGTGGACGATACGTACCGCCATGGGCGCGTATGCGGGTCTGGTGAAGGCGTGCTCGATCCTCGACTCCAGTACCTGACTGCAGTCGATGACGGCCTTGATGTCGGGAACGGCACGGAAAGACGGGTTCTGCCGTAGCGTCGACCAATAGTGGTCGTAAGCGATGAGGCC
>JAPPHP010000079.1 GCA_028821035.1 Gammaproteobacteria bacterium
GCGCCGCCATGAGATACGCATCGCGGCTGGCGCTGCTCGCCCTGGGCGTGTGCATCACGACGCTGGGGCTCCTCTACTGGCAGCATCGCGGCTTCGACTTCGAGGGGATCTGGTTCCACGACGGCACCGGCTTCCACCTGCATCCCCTGCACCTGGTGGCCCTCGGCCTCGCCATCGTGCCGCCGACGATCTGGGAGATCTTCCTGCTCGAACTCGCGCATCGCATTCGGCGCACGTCGGACACCACGCCCGCGGAGACAGGACAGGCGGTCCCGGGTCCCCGGCCCGGCGGCGGGCAGGCGTGACCGCGCCGCGCGTCTACCTGCGCAAGGTGCGCGGCTCGGACCGGGGGGAGATCATCGACCTGGCCCGCGCGGGCCGCCCCCTGCACGATCCCTGGATCTCTCCGCCGCGCACGCCGCACGCCTTCCGGCTATACCTGCGGCGGACGCAACGCGACGATCACGAGGGCCTCCTGGTGTGCCTCCTGGAGACCCACGAGATCGCCGGCGTCATCAACCTGAACAACATCGTGCGGGGGTCCTTCCTCAGCGCGTCGCTGGGGTACTACGCCGCCCCGCGGCTCGCGGGACAGGGGTACATGGCGGAGGGACTGAACCTGGTCAAGGACTACGCCTTCGGGGAACTCGGGCTGCACCGCATCGAGGCGAACATCCAGCCCGACAACAGCCGCTCGATCAACCTCGTCCGGCGCTGCGGCTTCGAACGGGAGGGCGCGTCCCGCGCGTTCCTGTTCATCGACGGGGCATGGCGCGACCACGAGCGGTGGGCCTTCGTCGACCGTCGCGGCACCCTGACGAACGCGGCGCTCAGCCGTCGGGCGGGCCGACCGTGACCGCTGTCAAGCCTTACGGCGCCTGGCCTTCGCCCATCACCGCGGACGTCATGCTGTCCGCCTTCGTGTCGTTCTCGGAACTCGCCTGGCGCAACGGAACATTCTTCTGGCTCGAGGGACGTCCCACGGAGGCCGGACGCTCCGCGCTGGTGCGCTATGCGGACGGGACGAAGCAGGACCTCACGCCCGAGCCGTTCAACGCGCGCAGCCGCGTGCACGAGTACGGCGGGGGCGCGTTCGCCGTCTCCGACGACACGGCCTGGTTCGTCAACTTCGAGGACCAGAATGTCTACGCCGTGGACCTGCCGGGTTCGCTGCCGGTGCGCGTGACCTCGGGCGACGCGGCCGAGCGTTTCGGGGGGCTCGCCTGGGACGGCGCGGGCGGGCGCCTGTTCGCGGTGCGCGAGCGGCACGGCATCGCGGACGAGCCCGTCAACGACCTCGTGCGGATCGATCCCGCCACCGGCGCCGTGGAGGTGCTGCACGAGGGCCACGACTTCTATGCCGCCCAGCAGCTCTCGCCCGACGGCACGCGCATCGCCTTTCTCGTCTGGGACCACCCCAACATGCCCTGGGACGGCACCCAGCTCGTGGTCGCCCGGATCGGCGCGCACGGCCTCACCGACGAGACCGTCGTGGCCGGCGGCATCGGCGAATCCGTCTTCCAGCCGCAGTGGATCAGCGACGACCGCGTCCTCTACGTCTCCGACGAGAGCGGCTTCTGGAACCTCTACAGCTACGACGCGTCGGGCGTATACCGCGCCGTGCCCGACGAGGCGGAGTACGGCCTGCCGCTCTGGCAGCTCGACACCCGGGCCTATGTCGTCGCCGGAACGCGGTACGTGGTCGCCCAGCGTATCGAGGACGGCGCCGCCGAACTCGTCGTCGCCGACGTGGAACAGGGCATGACGTCGCCGCTCCCGGTGGATTACACAAGCTACCGGTCACTCACGCGAACGGACTCCGGCGTCGCCTTCATCGGCGGCCGCCGCGACGACGTCGCGGCGGTGGTCGAGCTCGAACTCTCGACCGGCCGCACGAGCGTGCTCGCCAGCCAGGGCGCTGTCGACTTTCCCGCCGGCACCTTCGCCGACGCCGAGACGATCCGCTTTCCGAGCGGCGACGCCACCGCCTACGCCAACTTCTACCCGCCCTGCAACCCGGTCTGCACCGGCCCGCCGGGCGCACTCCCGCCCCTGCTCGTCACCACCCACGGCGGACCGACCGGCGCCGCGGGCCGCGACCTCGGGTTCGGCATCCAGTACTACACGTCCCGCGGCTGGGCGGTTCTC
>JAPPHP010000333.1 GCA_028821035.1 Gammaproteobacteria bacterium
GCCGTGGTCTGCACCGAAGAAGTGGAGATCCACCCCACCTCGGACGTTGCTCCCTTCATCGAGCTCCGGCTCTGGGACGACCGCGACATCCCGACGCTCGCACGGACCGCGGACCGCATCCACGAGTTCGGCGCGCTGGCGGGAATCGAGCTTGCCCACAACGGCCCGCACGCCGCCAACCACCACGCGCGCGACGTGCCGCTCGCCGCGTCCGCAGTGCCGGTCACGACCACTGGTTATGAGCCGATGCAGGCCCGTGCGATGGACAAGCAGGACATCCGCGATCTCCGCCGCTGGCACCGAGCCGCGGCGGTCCGGGCGCGGCAGGCCGGGTACGACCTGGTCTACGTCTACGCCGGGCACGCGCTCAGCATCCTGCACCACTTCCTCTCCCGCCATCACAACCGGCGGACGGACGAGTACGGCGGCTCTCCACGCAACCGCGTGCGCCTGCTCGAAGAGATCATCGGCGACACCAGGGATGCCGTGGGCGACACCTGCGCCGTGCCCTGCCGGATCGCCGTCGACGAGCTGCTGGGCGCGGACGGCCTGGAGAAGGCGGAGGTAGAGGAGCTGATCGGCCTCGTCGCCGAGCTGCCAGACCTCTGGGACCTGTCGCTGGCGGCCTGGCCCAACGATTCCATGACGTCGCGGTTCGGCGCCGAAGGCTGGCAGGAGCCCTTCGTCCAGGGCGTGAAGCAGCTCACCACGAAGCCGGTGGTCGTCGTCGGGCGCTACACCTCGCCCGACCGCATGGTCTCGGTCATCAACAAGGGCATCGCCGATCTCATCGGCTGCGCCCGGCCCTCCATCGCCGATCCCTTCCTGCCCAAGAAGATCGAGGACGGGCGCCTCGACGACATTCGCGAATGCATCGGCTGCAACATCTGCGTCTCTGGCGACTTCACGATGTCGCCGATCCGCTGCACCCAGAACCCGACCATGAGCGAGGAGTGGCGCAAGGGCTGGCACCCGGAGCGCATCAGGCCGCGCGAGTCGGAGAAGCCCGTCCTGATCGTGGGTGCGGGGCCGGCGGGCCTCGAGGCGGCGCAGGCGCTGGGCAAGCGGGGCTACGAGGTGACGTTGGCGGAGAGGGGCACCGCGCTCGGCGGCCGCGTCGCACGCGAATGCCGGCTGCCGGGGCTCGCCGCCTGGGGCCGGGTCCGCGACTACCGAGAGCAGCAGCTTCTTCAGCTGCCCAACGTGCAGACTTACTTCGATTCCGAGCTCGACGCGGAGTCGGTGCTGGAATTCGGCGTGCCCCGTGTCGTCGTCGCCACCGGCGCGCGCTGGCGGGCGGACGGCCTCGGCCACCACCGGGCGCAACCCATGCCGATCGCGGCAGGTGCGCAGGTGCTGACACCCGACGACATCATGGCAGGCACGGTGCCGCCGGCGGGGGCGCGCGTCGTGGTGTGGGACGACGAGCACTACTACATGGGCGGCGTGATCGCCGAACGGCTCGCCGACGAGGGTTGCCAGACGTCCTACCTGACGCCGGCATCCGAAGCCTCCACCTGGACCCGGAACACGATGGAGCAGCACTTCATCCAGGCGCGGCTGCTGGAGAAGGGCGTGACGATCCAGAGCTTCACCAACCTCGACACCGTCTCGGAAGGCTCCGCCACCGTCTCCTGCGTCTTCACCGGGCGCACGGAGGAGATCAGGGCGGACGCGGTCGTGCTGGTCACGTCGCGCGAGTCGGAAGACCGCCTTGCGCGCGAGCTCGCGGCACGCGCCGAGGACTGGAAGGACGCAGGCATCGAAAGCGTCACCACCATAGGCGACGCGCTGGCGCCGGCGACCATCGCCCACGCGGTCTACGCGGGGCGGCGCTACGCGGAGGAGTTGGACGGCCCGGCCGTGAGCAACGACGAGGTTCCCTTCAACCGCGAAATCGCGGAGCTTCTGCCACTCGCCTGACCGACCGCCGCCTACGGCGGGCGCCGCGCCGCGATCAGGAACTCGGTGTTGCCGTCGCGGCCCTTGATCGGGCTTTCCGTGAGGCCGATCACCGGCCAGCCCTCGGCATGGAGCCACGCGCGGATCGTTTCGCAGACGTCCGCGTGAACCGCGGGATCGCGGACGATGCCGCCCTTGCCCACGCGCTCGCGCCCGGCCTCGAACTGCGGCT
>JAPPHP010000107.1 GCA_028821035.1 Gammaproteobacteria bacterium
GCGCCGCTGCTCTCGTCCAGATTGCTGAGCATGGCGCCGGGCGACGCCATCGGCATGGCGCGCGTCACGGTCAACGTGTAGGTCGCCGTGGTGACGGTGTCCTCGGCCGTCACCCGCACCTTGATCGTGTTCGCGCCGACCTCGAGATCGAACTGGAAGTGGTCCACCACGGTGTCGGCGTCGGTGAGCGCCTGGTCGTCGCCGTCGAAGTAGTGCACCGTGGCGCCATCGTCGTTCCTGGTCGCCTCGATGGTGATCCGGTCCACCCGGGCGGGGGCGTCGGAGAGGTAGGAGGTCGTCGCGGTGTGGAAGCCGGGGGAATACGCGACCGTTGCGCCGTCCCTGTCCTTCAGGGACAGCGCGCTCAAGGTCGCGTCCGTGGACGCGGCGTTCGCGACGGCGGCGGCGGAGCAGAGGAAGGCTCCGAGCGACCAGGCCAGCGCGGCCCGCGGAAGGGACCCGTCCCCGCCGAACGCTTCCCTGTTTGCCGGTCGCCGAGACATGGACGCTCCTTCCCCGCGGGGACGCCGAACCGCGTTGCCGCCGCTGGAAACGGCTCCGGTTCGCGCACGCTCCGCACTATAGGAAGGCTTGGCCCGGGCCGCGTCCCCAAAACTGGGGATGTTTCAGGCCTCCTCCGCTGACGAGACAGCCGCCTCGATCAGACGGTCGGCGTCAGCTCCACGCGACCGAAGGCCTCGTCGACCGGCCGCACCCAGTCCATGACGGGCGCCGCCGGACCGCCGGTGACGCGCAGCCGCCCGTCCGCCACGAACCCCTCCGGGCGGCCATCCAGTTCCTCGGCCAGGCGGGCGCGCCAGTCCTCGATGTCCGGCCGGTGCGCGGGACTCGCCGACAGGTCGCGCATCTCCCGGGGATCGTTCTCGAGGTCGAAGTAGTGTTCGGCGCCCGTGCCGGGATACCAGACGTACTTCCGCCGGCCGTCGGTCAGGTACTGCATCCCGCTATCCAGGGTGGGGACGATCGCGCATTCCCCGTGCAGGAACGCCCGCGGGGACGCCGGCTCGCCCATGATGCTCCGCAACAGGCTCGTCCCCTCGACCGTATCGGGGGTATCGACCCCGGCGATGTCGAGCAGCGTGGGCATCAGGTCCATGAGTTCCACCAGTTCGTCGCGTACCTGCCCGCCCCGCCAGCGCGGGCCCGGCGGCGGCCGGAGCACGAACGGGATGCGCGCGGAACCCTCGAAGGCGTTGCGCTTGCGGATCCACTGGTGGTCGCCCAGCATCTCGCCGTGGTCGGAGACGAACACGACCACGGTGTTGAGCGGCAGGGCGGGCAGGACCCGGCCTATCTGGTCGTCGATGTGGTTGATGGCCCCGTAGTAGCCGGCCCGGTATTGCCGCATGAGTTCGGGTGTGAGCGCCGTCCGCCACGACGTCACCGACAGGCCGCGCTCGGGTCCGTCGTAGACGCGCGCCCAGTCGCCGACGACCGGCTCCGGCAGGTCCATCGCCATGTAGCGGTCCCAGTACGGCCGCGGTGGCGTGCATGGTTGGTGAGGCGAGTGGAAGCTGACCTTGAGGAAGAAGGGCACGGTCGGGTCCCGCCGGTGCAGGAAGTCCAGCGCCTGGTCGGCGCACCAGTTCGTGAAATGCAGGTCTTCGGACAGGTGCCAGGGCCGGGCCACCCAGCCGTTCTGGTGCGCGCCGTGGGCGACCCCCGCGTTCCAGGAGCGCACGCCCTCGCGTGCCAGGAACAGCTGGTAGTCGTCGGAAACCGGTTCACCCGCGGGACTGTCGGCCCAAACGGCGCTGTCGAACCCGTAGCGCCGGCGGCGGGGGAACAGGTGCAGCTTGCCGACCAGGTGCGTCTGGTACCCGGCGCGCGACAGTTCGCCGGGCAGGGTGGGGCCGTCGAGCCATCCGACGGCATTCATCAGGACGCCGTGGGAAGCGGGTTTCCTGCCCGTCATGAGGGTGCGCCGGGCAGGTACGCACACGGGGCACGCGGAGTAGGCGCGCCGGAAGCGCACGCCGGTCGCCGCCAGTTCGTCGATGTACGGGGTCTGCAGGACCGGGTGTCCGTCGATGCCGAGGCAGTCGCCGCGCTGTTCGTCGGTCATGAACAGGACGATGTTCGGACGCGGGTCCGCGGGTTGGGTCATGGTGAACGCATCGGTGGCGCGGCCAGCGTGGTTCGACCGCGGGATGCCAAGGATAGCCGACTGCCCGAGCGTTCCCGTTATGATGGAACTCCGACGACGGAGGCACCATGAGTCTGGAAATCCATACCGGCGCGACGCCGAACGGCTGGAAGGTCACGGTCATGATCGAGGAGTTGATCGAGGCGGGGGTGGACCTGCCGGAGGTCAACTACCACACGGTGAGCCTGCGCGGGGACCAGTTCACCGACGCCTACATGGCGATCAACCCCAACCAGAAGCTCCCGACCCTGGTCCACGACGGCCGGCCGATCATCGAGAGTTGCGCCATCCTCCAGTACCTGGGAGAGGTGTTCCCCACGAGCCTGTTTCCGACGGACGAGCGTCGCTGGGACGTGATTCCCTGGCTCTACTGGCAGGCCGCCAACATCGGTCCGGTGTTCGGCAACAAGCTCTCCTACACGCGCTACATCAACGACGCGACCGACGAGCAGAAGGCGCATCCCCTGGAGCGCTTCGGCAAGGAAGCGCTCCGCTTGGTCGCGGTGATGGACCACCAGTTGGCGAAGCATCCGTACCTCGCGAGCGACGACTTCACGGTGGCCGACATCGCGACCTGGTGCTGGGTCCGCTCTTACAAGTGGTCGAAGGTGGACATCACCACCAAGCCCCGCGTCCTCGACTGGGTGCACCGCGTGCGCGCTCGCCCGGGCGTGGAGCGGGGCATCGCCTTCGGCGTCCCGAAGGACGAGATCGACAAGTTCAGCAAGGAGCGCCGCGAACAGTACAAGCGTGGCGGCGGCAGCATCGCGTCGAACACGGCGCTGAAGTCGGACCTCTGACCGGGCGTACGGGGGCGGTCGACGTGGACAGGCCCGGCTTCCTGTGGGTGGGCGGCGGCGTGCTCGGGGCCGGGGCGCTCGCGTGGTGGCAGCGCAACGCCATCGCCCGGGCCGCGCTGTCCCGCCGCGTCAACGCGGACGTGCGGCTGTCGGCGGCGCCGTCGCCGGAGGACGACATGTGCGTCCTCACGGCGGCACAGGACGAGGGACCGTTCTTCGTGCGGGCGCCGGTGCGCCGGGACATCCGCGAAGACCGCGCCGGCCTGCCGCTCACGCTGCGGATGCAGCTCGTGAAGGCCGACAGTTGCCGGCCGGTCCAGGGCGCCATGGTGGAGGTCTGGCACTGCGACGCGGCGGGCGGGTACAGCGGCTACCGGGCGGACCTCGCGCGCAAGCCGGTCGACACCATGTTGTACCTGGGCGGTCTGGACGCGCATCTGGAGCCCACCCATCCCGGGACGTTTCTACGCGGAGCGCAGGCGACGGCCCCGGACGGTACCGTCGAGTTCCACACGATTTTTCCGGGCTGGTACGAGCCGCGCGTCCCTCACGTCCACGCCAAGGTCTTCGTCGAGGGTGCGAGCCACCTCACGACCCAGCTCTACTTCCCGGACGACCTCGCGCGGGAGGTCCATGCCACCCACCGGGAGTACGTGCCCCACGGGACGCCGCCGTATACGCTCCGCAACGACCTGATCCTGGGCCGGCAACCAGGGGCGGACGGTCTGCTGCTGCACCCGGCGAGGGTAGGGGAGCAAATGGTCGCGAGTTGCCGGCTCGGTATTGCCTGACGGTCGGGCCCGCAGCGGGCCGTCCGGTCAGTGCGAAGGCGGCGGCAGCGGCACCGGCGCCGGGTCGGCGCCAAAGTGGACCACCCGCGTGAGCCACGTGTAGTCCGACTCCATCGCCATCAGGCCCACGAGCACGAGGAGCGCGCCTGGCGGCACGAGGATCGCCGTAATCAGGGCCACGCGTTCCCAGCGCATGTGCATGAAGATGGCCACGATGAACCCGGCCTTCAGCATCATGAAGATGATGATGAGCGTCCAGCGCGTGTACCCCTGGAAGGCGAGGTAGTCGACCATGTACGAGGCCGCGCTGAAGACGAAGAGCAACGCCCAGATCCAGAAGTAGACCGAGATGGGGTGTTGTTGACCGGTGTCCGCCATTGCTGTCCTTACCGAGTTCCTGTCAGTCCGCTAACAGAGGGAGCCTACCGCCCCTACCACGAGGAGCCGTCAGCCCCCTACCGAAAAAAGCCGTCAGCCCTACCACAAATAAAAGAAGGCGAAGATGAATACCCACACGAGATCGACGAAGTGCCAGTACAGGCCCGTGATCTCGATGATGTCGTAACCCTTTTCCTCGTACCTGCCGCGCCATACCCGGACGGCGACGATGATGAGGTAGACCACCCCGGCCGACACGTGCAGCCCGTGGAACCCCGTGATCATGAAGAAGGCGGAACCGAACTGGGCGGCGCCCATCGGGTTCCCCCAGGGCCGGACGCCTTCGTCGACGATGAGCTTCGTCCACTCGAACATCTGCATGCCGACGAACATGGCGCCGAACACGGCCGTGACCAGCATCAGCAGCGCCGCCGGCACGCGCTTGCGGCGATAGCCCATGTTCACCGCCATCGCCATCGTCCCGCTCGAGGTGATGAGGATGAACGTCATGATCGCGATGAGCAGCAGCGGCACGGGCACGCCGAACGCCTCGAGCGCAAACACCTCGCTGGGGTTCGGCCAGGGTTCCGCCGTGGTCATCCGGACCGTCATGTACGAGGTCAGGAAGCACGTGAAGATGAACGTGTCCGACAGGAGGAAGATCCACATCATCGCCTTGCCCCAGGGAACGCCCCTGAAGACGGCGACGTCGTCCGCCCAGTCGTTTACGAGTTGCAGATTGCGCAGTCCGGTCGCTTCGGCCATCCGGTTGCAGGCTCCTCTCCAGTGTCGTCCCCCCGGTATTCCGGGGGGCGCGATAGATCTCCGTTACCCCGTGTGTGCTGCCGGCAGGCTGCCTATTCGGTCCGTCCGGCGGCCGTTTCCTCCGCCGTGCGGGGTTCCGTCTGCGGAATGAAGTCGTCCTTCATGCCGGGCACGCTGTAGTCGTACGCCCAGCGGTGCACGGTGGGCAGCTTCTCCGCCCAGTTGCCGTGCCGCGGCGGCGTCTCCGGCGTCTGCCACTCGAGGCTCGTCGCCTTCCACGGGTTGGGACCGGCGTCCCTGCCCTTGAAGTAGCTGTAGATCAGGTTCCAGATGAACACGATCTGGAAGACGCCGACGATGAGCGCCGCGATCGTGATGGTCTGGTTCAGCATGATCACGGACTCGTCGATGATCGCCATCTCGCCGTTGGCGAAGTAGCGGCGCGGCACGCCGACGAAGCCGAGGTAGTGCATCGGGTAGTAGATGATGTAGGTGCCGAGGAACGTCACCCAGAAGTGGATGTGCCCCAGGGTGTCGTTCAGCATCTTGCCGGTCATCTTCGGATACCAGTGGTAGATCGCCCCGAAGATGACGAGGATCGGCGAGACGCCCATCACCATGTGGAAGTGGGCGACCACGAAGTAGGTGTCCGAGAGCGGCACGTCCACGATCACGTTGCCGAGGAAGAGGCCGGTGATCCCGCCCATGACGAACGTGATCACGAACGCGATGGCGAACAGCATCGGCACTGTCAGGTGGATGTTGGCGCGCCACAGTGTGAGCGTCCAGTTATAGACCTTGATGGCAGTGGGCACCGCGATGATGAGCGTGGTCGTCGCGAAGAAAAAGCCGAACCACGGGTGCATGCCGCTCACGTACATGTGGTGCGCCCACACGATGAAGCTCAGCACGCCGATGGCCACGATCGCCCAGACCATCATCCGGTAGCCGAAGATGTTCTTGCGCGCGTGGGTGCTGATGAGGTCCGAGACGATGCCGAACGCGGGCAGCGCCACAATGTAGACCTCGGGGTGTCCGAAGAACCAGAACAGGTGCTGGAACAGGAGCGGGCTGCCGCCGCTGTAGTCGAGGGAGTCCCCGATCGAGACGACCGCCGGCATGAAGAAGCTGGTGCCGATCGTCTTGTCCAGGATCATCATGATCGCGCTGACGAAGAGCGCGGGGAACGCCAGCAGGCCGAGCACCGTCGCCATGAAGATGCCCCACACGGACAGCGGCATGCGCATCAGCGTCATGCCGCGGGTGCGCGCCTGCAGGATCGTCGTCACGTAGTTCAGCCCGCCCATCGTGAACGCGACGATGAACACCGCGAGCGACCCGAGCATCAGCAGGATGCCCCAGTCGACGCCGGGGGTGCCCGTCAGGATGGCCTGGGGCGGATAGAGGGTCCACCCCGCCCCGGTAGGACCGCCGGGGACGAAATAGCTCGCGAGCAGGATGATGACGGACAGGAAGTAGACGTGGTAGCTGATCATGTTGACGTACGGGAACACCATGTCGCGTGCGCCGCACATCAGCGGGACCAGGAGGTTGCCGAAGCCGCCGAGGAGCAGGGCGGTCAGCAGGTAGATCACCATGATCATGCCGTGCATGGTGATGAACTGGTAATAGGCCTCGGGATCGATGAAGTCGAACTGGTCGGGGAACCCGAGCTGCAGCCGCATCATGGCCGACAGGACCAGCGCCACGAGGCCCACCCCGATCGCCGTGATGCCGTACTGGATGGCGATGACCTTGTGGTCCTGGCTGAACCAGTACTTCGTGATCCAACTGTGAGGATCGTGAAGCTCCATCGCCTCCTGGTAGGGGATCTGTGCCTCAACCGCCATCGGTATCTCCTCTATCCTCGCCTCTATCCTCGGCTCTTCCCTCGACGACCTCGATTTCCGCGTGCCGCACGACTACGGCCGTCATTCCGCGCCGGGCGCGTCGGCGTGCGTCACGGCGGCGAGCCCGTCCGGCGCCACGCGCGAGTTCGAAGCGAACCGACCGTGCCGGCCGAGTTCGTTGATGTAGGCCACGACATCGTTGATGGCGTCCTGGCCGTGCAACTGCTTGGACATGAACGTCATCTGGCGCGCGAGCGTGTCGGTGCGGTCGTGACCGCGGATGTGCTGCTGGAACAGCACGATCTGCCGCGCGAGGTACCAGTCGCTCATGCCCGCGAGACGTGGCGCGAAGGTGCCGGAGCTGCCGCTGCCGTCGGCGCGGTGGCACACGGCGCATCCCCGGTAGAGGTCGGCGCCGCGCTCGACGTCGCCCGCGATGGTGGCGGGCGCCGGCTCGTCCGGCAGCGACTGGATGTAGGCGATCACGTTCTCGACGGCCGCGGCGTCGAACAGGGTCGCGGCCATGGGCGCCATCTGCTGCCCGTATTCGTCCTCGGGGTGCGTGCCCCGAAGGCCACGCTTGTACGCGTCGATCTGGGCGCGCATGTACCACGCGGACTGGCCCGTGAGCTTCGGCGCGTTCAGTGCGAACAGGCCCTCGCCCTGCTGGCCGTGACACGCGGCGCACACCACGTAACCGGCCTGGCCGGCCACCGCGTCCCCGACCGGCCGCGCGGCGTAGTCGCTCCAGGTCGGCCGGGAGGCGACCCACGCCCCGTACTCGTCGGCTTCGTCCACGACCACGGTTCCGCGCATGGTGTGGTGGCCGATGCCGCAGAGTTCGGCGCAGAGCACCTCGTACGTGCCCGTCTTGGTGGGGGTGAACCACATGTAGGTCACCATGCCGGGCACCGCGTCCATCTTGGCGCGGAACTCCGGCACGTAGAAGTCGTGCAGCACGTCCTTGGACCGGAGCAGCACCTTGACGGGCTGGTCCTTCAGGAGATGCAGCGCGCCACGCTCGACGAGCACGTCGTCCTGTCCGTAGGGGTCGTCGGGATCCATGCCGAAGGGATTGTCGACGGTGATCAGGCGGGCGTCCACGGTGCCGAGGCGGCCGTCCTCACCGGGGAGACGATAGCTCCAGGACCACTGCTGGCCGGTGATCTCGACCTCGCGCGCGTTCTCGGGCACGTGGACGTACTCCTCCCAGACGATCAGGCCCGGTGCGAGCATGCCAACGACCCCGATGGTCGTGACGATGGTGAGAATCCACTCGAGCCGCTTGTTCTCCGGCTCGTACGCGGCCTGCTGGCCCTCGCGGCGCCGGTACTTCCAGATCGCCCAGACCATGAACAGGCCGACCAGGATGAACGCGATCCCGCAGATCCAGAAGGTGACGAAAACGGCGAAATCGATGTTGCCCCAGTTGGAGGCGATCTCGGTGAACCACCAGGGGCTCAGGTAGTTGAAGACCACCGAGCCGAGGACGACGATCAACAGAACGATGGCGGTGGTCATGCCAGGGCTTCCTCGAGCCCCGCGCGATCTCCTCGGGGCCATTGTGCTGCGTTCGACGTCACGGCTGTCCTTCCTCTCCCGGTTCCTCTCCCGGCGCGCCGTCCGGTTCGCCCGGTTGCGGCCGCTTCATGCGCCTCAAGGGTTTGATCGGAGCCGAGATCTTCGGCCCGATCCCTTCGATGTTGTCGACTGCCGCGACCGTGCTCCCACGCCATCTCGGGCGTCTTCCCACGGCGCCCTTCCCCGGCGCCGGGAGCCGTCGCCATCGACGACGGTGGCGGCAAGCGGCCTGCCAACGCCGCACATTGTCGCAGAATCCGCGGCGGGATCGTAGGGGCCGGCCTCGCCCCGTCCCGTCGTCGGGCCGGCCGCGCGATCCGGGCAGCAAACGCGCGCCGCGGGCGGCCGGGCCGCCCCGCGCCGGCGACGTGGGCGACCTTGGTGTCCAAGCAGGTTGCGACGGCTTGCCGGCCCTGGCCCCGGCGACGACGGACATCGGGCATACCTTGCTCGAACCGCCTTGTCTCCGCCTTGCGAACATGGCCTGCGGTGATCCGATTTAACATCCCTGCCGGATTGCCTTCGTCCTTACCTTCTGGGATGATTTACACCACCCGCTTGTATTGAGAAACCGTATAGTCGCCATGGACTTCAGAACGCAGGTTGCCGAGGAGAAGAAACGCCTGTCGCAGCAGCGGCGGGACGCGGAGAAGCGCATCGCATCGCTCGAGTCGGAGTTGAGTACGCTCGCCGCGGAAATGAAAGGCATAGATGGCGAGTTGGCGGCGATAGAAGCGTACGAGTCCGCCACCGCCGCTCCCGCGCCGAGGTCGAGACAGCGCCGCGCGCGCACGGCGGAGGCCGCGGCTCCCGCGAAGAGAACACGCCGGCGCCGCCGGGTGTCGCGCCGGGCCGAGATCGTTTCCGTGATTGCTTCGTTCGGCGCCGCCGGCGCCGGCCGCGCGGACATCATCCGCACGCTCGATGTGAAGGGTGACAAGTCGGCGGAGCAATCCGTCAGCAACGCGCTCGCGGCCTTGAAGAAATCCGGCGAGGTCGCCCATCAGGACGGCAAGTACATTGCCGCGGTCGCGGAGGAGCCGGCCGCCGCGCAGGAGGCCGCGCCGGCGGAGGCCGCCGCGGAGCCAGCTCCCGAACCGGCTCCCAAAGGGCGCCGCCGTCGCAGGACGTCCCGGCGGGGCGCCATCGTCTCCATCATCGAGGCGGCAGGCAGCGACGGTATAGGCCGTGCCGGCATCATCGAACAGTTGAACGTGAAAGGCGACAAGTCAGCCGAGCAGTCGGTAAGCAACGCCCTCGCGAACCTGAAGAAATCCGGGGCGGTCGCGCACGGGGACGGGAAGTACACCAAGCCGGCCTGACGGGCCGGGCACGACCCTGGAGGCAGCTCGAGGCCGCTCGAGGAAGAAAGGCAGGCGAGCCTGTTCGAGGGTCGGAAAGCTGGAGCGGGAAACGGGGGTTGAACCCGCGACCCCAACCTTGGCAAGGTTGTGCTCTACCACTGAGCTATTCCCGCTCTGAGGCCAGGATTCTGCCGCAAACCCCCGCGGAACTCAAAGCGCGGCCATCGCTCGCATGGTTGCCGCGATCGGCTGTGGCATGAACGTGCCGCGTGCGCCACATCGGTGGCGGGTATCGCCCCGCGAGGCGGTCCGCATCCAGGACACGCTCGCCGCGCGAGTGTCGCTGTCCCCGGCGCCACGCGTGCGGCGCATACTCGGCCTCGACTGCGCCTTCGCCGGTGACCGGGCCCTCGCGGTCGGTGTGGTGTGGGACCTGGAGACGCGGCAAGTCCTGGAGGTGCGCGGCGCGACGGCCCGGCTCACGTTCCCCTACGTACCCGGTCTGCTGTCCTTCCGGGAGACCCCCGTCCTGCTGCGCGTGCTGCGCAAGGTCCGGCACGACGTGGACGCACTCATGTGCGACGGTCAGGGGGTGGCGCATCCGCGGCGTTTCGGCCTGGCCTCGCACCTCGGTGTGATAGCGGACATGCCTTGCCTGGGGGCGGCCAAGTCGCTGCTCGTCGGCGAGCACGCGGCCTTACCCTCGCATCGGGGAGCCACCGTGCCACTGATACACCGTGGGGAGCGCGTCGGCACGGTCGTGCGTACCCGCGGCAACGTGAAACCGGTGTATGCCAGTCCCGGACATCGCGTTGACTATTGCCAGGCGGCGCACCTAACAATGGACAGTGCCACGGCCTATCGAATACCGGAGCCAACTCGGCTGGCGGACCGCTGGGTAGGCATGTTGAAAAAGGGTGAAGTGACCCTGCGTGGACTGGATACCCTGGGGCGCCATCGCGGTTCGGCACGGGTGCGACCATGAACGACCGCGACGGGCCGGTGCTCGGTCGGCAGGTATCGTCCTCCAAGCGTTATACGCCGGATCTCCTCGAGCCAATAGAGCGGGCGGCACAGCGGCGCGCCGCCGGGCTGGAAGCATTCCGGTTCCGTGGCGAGGACGTCTGGCGCTGCTATGAAATGTCCTGGCTGAATGCGCGCGGACGCCCCGTGGTGTCCCCGTTGTGCATCCGAATTCCGTGTACCTCGCCCGCGACGGTGGAGAGCAAGTCCCTCAAGCTCTACCTGAACGCGTTCATGCAGGAGTGTGTTGCCAGTGCAGAGGACGTACTACAGACCATCGCCGCGGACCTCGGCCGTACCTGTCGTGCGCCGGTAGCGGTGACGCCGCTGGGCCTGGCCGGGTCCGGGTTGCGGCCCGATGCGCCGGCCGGATGCTCCCTGGACGACCTCGACGTCGCGGTCGACGCGTATGAAAGGGACGCGTCGTTGCTTGCCGCCGGCGGGGAGCGCGTCCGCGAGCGGCTGTACACGCACCTGTTCGCGTCCGTCTGTCCGGTCACCGGCCAGCCGGACTGGGGATCGTTGATCGTGGATTACCTTGGTCCCCGTCTCGACAGGGACCGCCTGTTGCGTTACCTCGTCTCCTACCGGTGTCACGAAGCGTTTCACGAGACGATCGTCGAACAGGTCTTCACGGACCTGGCGACGCGGTGCGCATGTGAGGGGCTGACGGTACAAGGGTGCTTCCTGCGCCGGGGTGGCATCGACATCAACCCCTTCCGCTCCACCGAGGCGGACACCGCCCCGCCGCTGCGCTTGCCGAGGCAGTAGTGCTTGCCCGCACCGCCGACGGAGGCCGCCCCGTGGCCTCGCAGGTGGACCAGGCGGCTTCGCTCCCGTAGTCTCGCCGGTTCCGCGGTGTAGGGGAGACCATCATGTCCGGTCCGTTGCAGGGCATTCGCGTCCTGGATGTCGGCCTGCTCGTGCAGGCGCCGCAGGCGGCCGCGCTGCTCTCCGACATGGGCGCGGACGTCATCAAGGTCGAGTTGCCGGGTTTCGGGGACCAGGCGCGCTTCATCCCCCTCTCCCTCGAGGACTTCCGGAGCGCGTACTTCACGGCCTGCAACCGCGGCAAGCGCAGCCTCACCCTCGACCTGCGCACGCCGGCGGGCGCGGCGATCTTCCGCCGGCTCGCGGCAACGGCGGACATCGTGGTCAGCAACTTCAAGCCCGGTACGATGGAGTCGTGGGGGATCGGCTTCGAGGATCTCGCCGAACACAATCCGCGCATCGTCTGGGCGGGGGGCAGCACCTTCGGGCCGGCCGGACCGGACGCCGGGCTCGAAGGCGCGGACCTCGCGGGCCAGGCGGCCGGGGGTCTCGTCAGCACCACGGGGCGCGACGGAGACCCGCCGTCGCCGGTGGGCGTGACGATCGCGGACCACATCGGGTCATTGAACATGGTGGCGGGCGTCCTCGCGGCGCTGCATGCGCGGGAGCGAACCGGCCGCGGCCAGCGGGTGGAGGTGTCCCTGCTCGGCGGCCAGATCTGGGCCCAGGCTGCGGAGTACACCCACTTCCTGCTGGCGGACCAGGTGCCGGGGCGCTCCAACTACGGACATCCCTTGCTCAAGGCTGCCTCGTACCGCATCTTCGAGACGGCGGACGGCTGGCTCGGCGTCATCGGCGTGCCCGCGGAGGCGATGGACGGCTTCCTCGTCGCCCTCGGGCGGCCGGAACTCGCGACGGACGAGCGCCTGCAGTCGCTCTTCATGGCGCCGGACGACCTGGCGTGGTTTACAGGGGTCCTGGAGGACGCCTTCCGCACGCGCGGCACGGCCGAGTGGTGCGAACTCCTGCGGGAGGCCGGCGTGCGTCACGCCCCCGTCCGCGACTACCGCGAGGTCGTCGCGGACCCCGGTGCATGGGAGAACGGCTACTTCGCGACGGTGCGCGACGATGACGGCCAGGAACGGCGCGTCGTGGGAACCCCCATTCGCATGAGCGACACGCCGCTCGCACCGGCCGCATCGCCGCCGGAACTCGGCGCGAACAGCGACGAGATCCTCCGCGACCTGGGATACTCGGACGCGGACATCGAAGGCTTTCGCGACACGGGCGCCGTGTAGCTACGTCACCCTCGACTGACGGGCTCGCCCATCCGAACGACGCGACGCCTGCGCTCGGCCCGGCCGGCGCGGGCGCGCCAGGGGAGTGCACGCCGGTAGGAGAAGGTTCCGTCGGGTCAGGGACTTGGCGGCCCGACCGGTGGGGCGCTGCTGCGGCCGCAGGCGACCTCCAGCACGCGCTTGCCGGCTGCCTCACCGCGCGCCGCGATGGCGAGCGGACCGCCGAGGTCGCGCAGCGTGCTGGCCGCCGCCGGTAGCTGGTCCGCACGTACCCCGGGGAGGGGCCTGGAGGCCGGCAGCGCGCGTGGCCCGTCGTCCGCCTGGAGGTCGTAGATGACGGGGCCACGAGCGGCCTCGGCTGTGCCGAGATCCCATAGCTCGGGGACGCCGCAGCGGCGGTACAGCCCGGGTTTATGGGGTTGATACGAGGTGTGCTCGACTTCCACCGCGAGGTCCGGCGGCTTCCCGTCCAGCGAGCCCATGGCCGCGTCGGCGCCGTGTTGGGCCTCGAGGGCACGATATGCGGTGGCGCGCGCGCCGATCAGGAACGACTCGTCGGGGTCGCCGTGCGAGCCGTCCGGCGCCGTGATGCTGGTGGCCCCCATGTCGACGACGTCGATGCCGAGCGTGTGGCACAGCGTGAGCACAAGGTCCCGGATATCTCGCGAGGTGAACTCGTGCGCCCGGCTCGGCGACATGAACTCGGCGACGCCGGCGACGAGGTCACAGAACGCTTTCCGGAAACCGCCGCCGAGTTCCTCGACCAGGCGGCGCAGGGCCTGTGGGTTGTCCGAGAGAAGCCCCAGGACCTGTGAGTCCAGGTTGCCCGCCGAGAGTTCCGGGGAGACGCGCTGTGGAGATGCCTCTGCCATGGCGGGATTGTACGCCGACGGGCCGGCCGCGGAGTGCTACCGCGGCTCGAGCACGATCGAGCCGCCGGATGTGCGTAGCCGCAGTTGCGGTCCGCCCCCGCCGATGGCGCCGCGCAGTGTCGCCCTCTCCAACGTGCCCTCCACCGTCACCGGAATGTCGGCGAATACCCGGCCGCCGGAGGTCTTCGCGTCGATGTCGACGGCGACGCCGTCGGGCAGCAGCACTTCGATGTCGCCCCCGGAGGTGCGGAGGTCCGAGTCGCCGTCCGGCTGGTCGCGAAACGTGGCGCGAATGGACCCCCCGGACGTCCGGGCCTCGATGGGTCCCGCGGCGCTGACGGCGATCGAGCCGCCGGACGTGCGCGCCGCGACGCGCCCCGCGCCTTCTTCGATGCGGATGCTGCCGCCGGAAGTGCGGGCCTCGATGTCTCCGGCAGCCGGCCCCAGCGCGATCGCGCCGCCGGAGGTGGTCGCTGCGACGGCGCCGCCGGCCGCCGCGACCCGAATGGACCCGCCGGAAGTCTCGAGCTGGAGCGACCCCGTGATCTCTTCTGCGGCGATGGAGCCGCCGGAGGTGCGGGCCGACAGCTCGCCGTCGAGGTCATCGACCGCGATGTCGCCGCCGGCGGCGCGCAGCGACAGGTCGTGCCGGTGCGGCACGGTCAGGCGGAAGGTCGGACGGTCGCCCCAGTCGAGGAACCAGCGTACGACTCCCCCGTCCCTGCGCGTGCCCCGGATGGTCAGCGTGCCGTCCTGCTGCTCGTAGGCGAGGTCGATGGCTTCGGCCTGCTCGACGACCAGTGCGACGGTGTCGTCGTCGTGGGTCGCCACGTGGACCTCGCCCCATTCGGTGTCGAGCACCAGGCGGTCACCGGGAGAGACGTCGAAGGACCGGGTTTCGGTGTCCGCGTGGGCAGCCGTCCCGATGAGGGCGGCGCCAAGCGTGGCGGCCAGGACCGGCCTTCCACGCCGGACGGTTCGGTTCGATGGCATCGGGGAATCCTCGTGGGTCTGGTTCTCGAAGGGGAGGCAAACAAGAAGCGTGCCAGCGAGAGGTCTGCCGGTTTTAGGGGCTCCGCGGCCCGCGATCGACGGACGGGAAGGCGGATCTGGCCGGTAGATGGCGAGATTGACCGCGCGTCGGCAGGGAGCGAGGGCCGTTCGCCGGTTGATACACTCGACGATCGTGGCCCGTTCCAACCCCGGATGACTCCCGACCTCGATCGCCTCTTCGCCCTGTCGCGGCGCGGCACGGATGTCGCGACGGAGTTGCGGGCGGGCGCGACCACGTTCCTCGCGATGGCCTACATCGCGTTCGTGAACCCACAGATCCTGGCGGAAGCCGGCATCCCCTTCGGGGCCGCGTTCGCGGCCACGTGCCTTGCCGCGGCGTTCAGCACGCTGGTGATGGGGCTCTACGCGAACCTCCCGGTCGCCCTGGCGCCGGGCATGGGCCTGAACGCCTTCTTCGCCTACGTGGTCGTCCTCGAACTGGGGCACCCCTGGGAAGTGGCGCTCGGCGCGGTCTTCATCGCTGGCGTCCTGTTCGTGGTCCTGAGCGTCCTGCCCGTGCGCCGCTGGATCGTGGACGCGGTCCCGACGGGGCTGAAGATGGGCATCGCCGCCGGCATCGGCCTGTTCCTCGGGCTGATCGCCCTGCGCAACGCCGGGATCGTCCGCGAGAGCGCGACCACTCTCGTCACGGCCGGCGACCTGCTCGCACCGGCGCCCGTGCTTGCGTTCCTCGGCTTCTGCGCGACGGTGGCGCTCGCCGCCCGGCGGGTGCCGGGCGCCGCGCTCGTCGGCGTACTCGGCGTCATGGCCGCGGGCGTGGGACTCGGCGTCTCGGAGTGGCACGGCGTCGTCGCGCCGCCGCCCGATCCCACGCCGACGCTACTGGCCATGGATGTCGCGGGCGCGCTGCAGATCGCGATGATCGGCGTGATCGTCACCTTCCTGATCGTGGACTTCTTCGACACGACGGGGACCCTGATCGGCGTCGCGCGCCAGGCGAACCTGCTCGACGCGGAGGGTCGATTGCCGCGGTTCGGGCGCGCCGTGCTCGCAGACTCGTCGGGCACGGTCGCGGGTGCGATGCTCGGCACGTCCCCCGTCACGAGCTACGTCGAGAGCGCCGCCGGGACGAGCGCCGGCGGGCGCACCGGCCTGACGGCGTGCGTCGTCGCCGCGCTGTTCGTGGCCTGCCTCTTCTTCGCGCCCCTGGCGCAGTCCATCCCGCCCTATGCCACGGCCCCCGCGATCCTCTACGTCGCGTGCCTGATGACCCGGGGACTCGCCGACGTCGACTGGCGCGACGTCACCGAGTCGTCGGCCGCGGCGGTGACGGCGCTCGCCATCCCGCTCACCTTCTCCATCGCGGACGGCATCGGCATCGGCGTCCTCGCGTACGTGGCGGCCAGCGCCATGGCCGGGCGCATCCGCGACTGCTCTCCCGTCCTCGTGGCCGTCGCGTTGCTCTTCGCGCTGAAGTTCGCCTTGCTCTGACGCCTGCCCCGTCAGTCCACGTCGGGCGCGTTGCGCAGGCGCGCGCGCAGCACGAGCCACGCCAGGGCCGCGGAGGCCAGCGAGCCGATCACGATGCCGAGGCGGTCGCTCGCGAAGTAGTCCCCGCTGCCGTGCTCGAAGGCCAGTCCCGCGACGAACAGGCTCATCGTGAAACCGATGCCGCACGCGCACCCCACGCCCACGATCTGCCCCCAGGTGACCCCCTGGGGCAGGGACGCCAGCCGCAGCGCGACGGCGAGACCCACGAAGGCGACGATGCCCACGGGCTTGCCGAGCAGGAGGCCTCCGACGATGCCGACGGTCACCGGCTGCAGGAAGTCGTCGGCGCCGAGCCCGGCGAACGACAGCCCGGCGTTGGCGAAGGCGAACAGCGGCAGGATCGCGAAGGCCACCGGACCGTGGAGGTCCTTCTCCAGTTCCCGCAGGGGCGAGGCGCCGTCCGGGGCGCGCATGGGTATGCAGAAGGCGATCAACACGCCGGCGAGCGTGGCGTGCACGCCGGACTTCAGCACGGCGATCCAGAGGACGATGCCGAGGAACACGTAGGCGGTCACGCGGGCCACGCCCATGCGATTGAGGATGACCGCGCCGGCGAGGGCGACGGCGCCCACGAGCATCGCCTGCCAGGACAGGTCGCCGGAATAGAAGACCGCGATGATGACGATGGCGGCCAGGTCGTCGAAGATCGCGAGCGTCAGCAGGAAGACCTTCAGGGCCGTCGGCACCCGCCGCCCGAAGGCCATGAGCAGTGCCAGGGCGAACGCCACGTCGGTGGCCACCGGGATGGCCCAGCCGTCGAGCGCGATCGGGTCGCCCCAGTTCACCGCGACGTAGACGCCCGCGGGCACGAGCATACCGCCGAGCGCCCCGAGGCCTGGCAGGACGATCTGCGCCGGGGACGACAGCTCGCCCTCGAGGATCTCGCGCTTGACCTCGAGACCGATCAGGAAGAAGAACACCGCCATCAGGCCGTCGTTCACCCAGAGTAGCAGCGGCTTCGCGATCGTCAGCGCGCCGACCTGGACCGCCACCGGCGTGTCGAGCAGGGCCGCGTAGAGCGTCGCGAGCGGCGTGTTGGCCGCCACCATGGCGATGAGCGCGCCGGCGAGCAGGAGGATGCCGCCGGCGGACTCGAGCCGGATGAAGTCGCGCATCGCCGCGCCGAACGGGAAGGTCCTGGGCCTGGGCTCCATGGCACGGCCTCCTGTCAGTCGACGGCGCCGCGGAAGTGGCCGTCGGCCAGCTCGAAGGCGTCCAGGCCGACTTCCCTGCCGATGCGCCGGCCGGGGAGGTCGTCGGCGGGAGGATGGATGCCGCCCCAGATCCGCGAGAGGCTGCACTGGTCCGCCGCGTCCCGGTAGCGCGCCCACTCGAGCCGCATGTCGACCGAGGGGCCTTCCTCGAACACGAGGAAGGCGTTGCGCGCAATGGGGAAGCTGCTCATGCCGCCGGGGAAGTACGCGTCCCCCGTGAACGCGGTCAGGACCTCCGCCGCCGCGCGGGAATAGGTGGAGTGGCCGGACACGTAGCCGGCGAACGGCGGGGTGACGAATGACGGCCGCTGGTAGGGCCACCAGCGCTCGGCGAGGATCCAGCCCACCCCGGCCACCTGCGTCTCGGGGTCCTCGACGAAGTCGTGGCCGCGCCAGGCGTAGAGCTTGACCTTGCCGACGTGCTCACCTTCGTCTCCGGCGAGCGGGTCGTCCTCGCCCACGATCTCGATCCGTCCGTCGATGAGGGGAATGCCGTCGACATCGTGGGAGGGTAACGCGGCATCGCTGCTCTGGCCCAGGTCCGCCATCGCGCGGATGGCCGAGATCGGGCGGATGTAGTCGTACCACCCCTTGATGCCCCAGGCCGTCACCGCGGCGTCGTGCATCGCGCCGCCGAGCGCGAAGTAGAGCTTCGCGTCCCACTCGAGCTTGTCCAGCACGGGCCCGCCGCCGCGGTAGAGGCGCTGCAGCGCGGGATGGTCGGCGACTTCGTTCGCGATCACGAACCAGTGGCCGGGCGGCGTCTCGGAATCGGGGCCGTCCGCCCAGAATTCCGCCAGGACCCGGGTGTAGTCGCCGCGCGGGACGACCTGGGGCTCGTACGCCGCACCCGTCGCCGGATTGACGTCGTATCCCCGTCCGGGGTCCCCGCCTTCGAGGAGGTCGTAGAACCTGTCGAAGTCCTCGAACTGCGTCGGATAGTCGGCGTCGTCGAGGTTCCCGATGCCGGCCGGCGAGACGTCCATCGTGACGCCGTCGTCGGGGGACAGGTGCGACGCCCAGACGGCGACCAGTGCGAAGTTCCACTGGTATTGCCCGGACAGCGCGCCGTCGAAGGTGGGCGGCGGTCCGGGGTCGTGGTACACGCGGTATTCGAACCCGTCGCGCGCGTGGAGCGTGAGGTCCGACTCCGAGAGCGCGAACGGCACGACGCTACCCCACTCGGGGCCGATGAACTCGGGCTCGGAGTCGACGACGTTGCCGGCCTGGTCGATGGCGACCTCCAGGGACAGCGGCTGCCAGCGGTTGCGGTCCACGATGTCGGGGTTGCCGGGCCTGGACGGCGCGAGCGGCGGGTTGACCGGTTCGTAGAAGCGGTTCGCATACGCGTTCGCCTCGTTGGCGCCGTCGGCCTGCCCGAAGGTCATGTAACAGTCCGCGAGGTGGTTGCCGAGAGCGGCCGCCGCCCGGTCCGCCGTGCCGTAGTCGGTCGAGTCGAATGCTCCGTCGAGACCGAGCTGACCCATCAGGGCATCAGCGTTGCGGCGGATCAGCGTGTGTCCCGGGGAGTCCGCAAAGCGGTGTCGGATCAGGCGGTAGGCGGCGTAGCTCATCGCGGCGCTCCGGTCGGCCGCGATGTCGGTGGAAGTCGGGGCAGTGCCGAACGCGCAGCGCGTTCCGGCCCGTTCCCGCCCGAGCAACCATGGTGACTCGACCTCTCCGAACGCCGCCCAGGCGTCGTACATCGCAGCCGAGACGTGGAACAGGTTGCGCGCGTGCACGGTCGGCCGGGCGAAGTCGTTGCGGATGGACTCGAGCAGCACCTCCATCCAGCGGCGGGCGACCGACACGTCGGCATCCGGCGCGACTCCTGGCACGTAGTGGGCGGTGACCACCGCGTTGCCGTCGGGCATCGTGAACGTGGTCTCCGGGGCCGACGGGTCGGCGAAGCTGCCACCGGTGCTGCTCCAGTGCGAGAAGAAGTAGCCGTGTCGCGCCGGGGCGGCGACGACGGGAATCTCGTCGCCGGGTTCATAGAAGCCGCTGCCGTCCCCCGAGTCGACGATGAGGCGCAATGCCTCGGGCGCATCGGTCGCCGATACGGTCAGGAGCTGGTCGGCCGCGACGCCGGACAGGGTCGTCTGCGAGCCGTCCAGCCAGTCCACCGTGACGTCGGCGGTGTCCGCGTCGCCGAGCCCGAAGTGCAGTTCGAGCGGGTTCTGCGACACGAAGTTGTTGCCCGCGCGCATCTCCTGCACCTGCGTACGGCCGCCCGCCGCCACCGTCACCCGCGCCCCGATGCCGAAACCCTCGAGCCGGACGCCGAGGTAGCGGTTCGAGTGCTCCGAGTCATTGCGGTAGAACACGATCGGGTCGTCGCCGTTGTTGGTGATCGCGATGTCGACGTCGCCGTCCCGGTCGGCGTCGAAGCACGCGACGCCGCGCCCCTGGCCGCGGTCGGTCAGCCCCGACGCCTCGGCCTCGTCGACGAACGTCCCGTCTCCGTTCGACCGGAACAGCCGGACCCGGTCCCGCACGTAGTCGTTGTCCGGCACCTCGCTCTCCTCGCGCCAGCCGTTGACGTGGAACAGGTCCTGGTGGCCGTCGTTGTCGAAGTCGGCGAAGCACGCCCCCCAGCCCCAGCCGCCGTTGGCGACGCCTGCCGTGTCCGTCACGTCGGCGAACGCGCCGCTGCCGTCGTTGGCGTAGAGCCGGTTGCCGTAGCCGGCCGTGTCGTCGTCGGCGACCTTGTAGATCGAGGTGACGAACCAGTCGAGGTCGCCGTCGTTGTCGTAGTCGACCACCGCCGCGCCCATGCCCGCCTGGTCCTTGATGACCTCGCGGTCCGTGGTGAGCCGGAAGCGGCCGTCGCCCGTGTTGGCGAACACCTGGCTGGTGCGGAAGTCCGACGCCATCAAGAGGTCCAGGTCCCCGTCCCCGTCGATGTCGGCGAAGTTCGGCGTGAAGGAGTTGTCCCTCCGGAACGCTGGCGCCCGTATCTGGAGTTCCTGCGGATCGGAGGAGTCGACCAGCGTCTCCGCGATGCGCGACTGGACGCTGTAGCTCTCGAACGTCCCGTCTCCGGCGTTGCGCCAGAGCGTCTCGGTGTCCGCCTGCTCGGGATTGCCCCAGTGCGCGAGGGCCACGTCCAGGTCGCCGTCCTCGTCGTAGTCGGCGAACGCCGCGGAGAACGTGTTGGGCGCCGCGATGTCGAGACCGGAGTCCGCCGTCACGTCGACGAACGCGCCGTCCCGGTTCTCCATCAGGTAGTACGGGTCGCCGTCGACCGCGCCGACGAACAGGTCGAGGTCGCCGTCGCCGTCGATGTCGGCGAAGGTCGGACCGCTGCCCTTGTGCACCAGGTCGAGCCCCGCCTCGGAAGCCACGTCGACGAACGTGCCGTCTCCCTCGTTCCGGAACAGCCGGTTGGGCGTCGCGTCGCCGCCGGCGACGTAGAGGTCGACATCGCCGTCCGCGTCGTAGTCCACCGCCGCGAGGCCGCTCGCCATGAACTCGGCGTCGCTGAGGTGGGCGTCCGTGTAGCCCCAGGGGCGGGCCAGGCCGGCGCTGGCGGCCCGTTCGGTGAAACGGAGCGTCGCCCGGCCGTCGTCGGGAGGAGGCGGGCTGGCGGTAGGCGGTGGGGCGCCTCCGCCGCCTCCGCCCCCGCCGCCGCCACATGCCGTGGCGGCCAGCAGGGCGGCCAGGCAATGGGTCCGTGCCAGCAAGACAAAGGCCGACCCGCGCGGGGTCGGCCTCTGTCGGACCGGCAAGTTGCTCCTTACCTCAGGTTCCAGCGGAACTCGAGCCCGATCGCTTCCGGCGGATCGAGGTACTGGTAGCTGCCGCGCAGGTCGCCGAGCCAGGGGTTCTCGCTACCGGTGGTGAGGTCGCTGTACCGGTCCCGCACGATGCGCTCGTCGCCCAGGTTCTTGGCCCAGAGCACCACGGCCCACTGGTCCGAAGCGTCGCGCAGGGTGACCCGGGCGTTGACGATGGTGTAGTCCGGCAGGGCGATCGTGTTGTCGGTGTTGAACCAGCGCTCGTCGAAGTTCGACACGTCGATGTGGAAGTTGGCGATCAGGGAGTTGGTCAACGGCCACTCGTAGTCGAGATTCAGCGTCGCGCTGAAGGGTGACGAGAAGATCAGCTCCTTGCCCTCGTTCTGGGCCGCCTCGGTGAGTTCCGTCTCGACGAACGCGGCGATCAGCGACGCGCGCAGGCGCTCGGTCAGGGCGATGTTGAAGTCGAGGTCGACGCCCCAGATCTCCGCAGCCCCCTCGTTCGCGTTGAAGCCGACGATGTTGCCGTTGGGCAGCGGCCGTTCGGAGCGCTGGATGACGTCCTGCCAGTCGGTGTAGTAGACGGCGGCCTGGACCGAGGCGCGCCCGTCCATCACCGTGAACTTGCTGCCGAGTTCGTAGTTCACGACCGTGTCGCCGTCGAAGAACACCACCGTCCGCAGGGCCTGTGCCTCGGCGCGCCGCGCCGCGATCTCCTCCGCCGGCAGGGAGCCGGTCGCCTCGGCGGCGTCGGCGTCGCGCTCGATGTACCGCGCGTCCAGCAGCACGCCGCGGTTCTGGCCGCCCGGCCGGTAGCCTTCGGCGTAGCTGAAATAGGCCATCAGGTCGCGGCCGCTCGGTCGCCACGTGGCCACGAAACGTGGGCTTATGACGTCGTTGTCCGTGGTGCCGTTCTGCTCGCCGACGTAGCCGCGGTAGCGCTCGAAGGACTGCGGCGAGTCCCAGCTGCCGACACGCACGCTGTCCCGGTAGATCTGCTCGCCCTTGACGCCGATGAAGAAGTCCTGGGTCAGCGACGCGGAACGCGCCCCGAGGGTCAGCTCGATCTCGTCGGTCAGGTCGTAGCTCACCTCGCCAAACACCGAAGTCTCCTCGAAGTCCGTCTGGTGCGAGGTCTCGGGCGAGTTGAAGAAGAAGATGTCGTCGTAGATGGCGCGGTCCGGATTCATCGAGTACAGCACGCCGCTCCACGACCAGTCCTCCGACTCCTTGCGGTAGGCGCCGGCCGTCCAGCGCAGCCGGCCCGGCTGGTTCGAGACGAGCCTGATCTCGTAGGTCTGGCGCTGCACGTCCGTCCAGCCGTCCCAGCCGTAGCTGTGCATGTTCATGGCGTCGAGCGGGATCGGGCAGTTCACGTCGGGGTTCGGCACCTCCAGCAGGCAGCGGCCGCTGGTGTTGCCCCCGAACGCGGTGACCCAGTCGATGGCCCGGACCATGGGATCGGCGAGTTCGCGGAACGTGAGGCTGTCCCGGTCCGTGTCGGTCGCGGTAAAGGTGAGGTCCGCGAAGCTGAAGCCGACTTCGACCGTGGCGCGCATCACCTCGAAGTCGTCCCAGCCGTCCCCGTTCAGCCCGCGGAACTCCCGGGCGTTGGTGACGTAAGGGTCGTCGGCGATCAGGTCCCGGTCGCCGCGGTTGCCGGCGATCGTGTAGGCCGTCCCGTCCCCTTCCTGGGACACCCAGTAGCGCGCCAGCTCGGCCGTCCAGCGGTCCGCGTAGTACTTGATGGCGAGCCGTCCGCCGGTGTTGGAGGTGGAGTTGACGTCCTCGTTGAC
>JAPPHP010000096.1 GCA_028821035.1 Gammaproteobacteria bacterium
GCGAGCCAGCCCGCGGCGATCAGTCCCACCATGATGCCGACGGCGCCGCCGGTCTGGAAGATGCCGAGCGCCAGCGCCCGCTTCTCCGCGGGCACGTAGTCCGTCAGCAGGCTGTGGCTCGACGGCACGCAGCCGGCTTCGCCGACGCCGACCCCCACGCGCGCCAGCAGCATGTGCAGGAAGTTCTGCGCGAGGCCGCACAGGGCCGTCATCGCGCTCCACAGGGCCATGCAGACCGAGAGGATCGTCACCCGTGAGCGGGTGTCCGCGAGCCGGGCGATGGGAATGCCGAACGTGGCGTAGAAGAGCGCGAAGGCGAAGCCGGTCAGGAGCCCGAGCTGGGTGTCGCTGAAGCCGAGGTCGGCCTTGATGGGCTCCACCAGCATCGACAGCACCATGCGGTCGAGGTAGTTGAAGAACGCCACCACGGCCAGCATGAACAGGACGTAGTTCAGGTATCCGTCGGATACCGCCATCTTCGGTTGGACGGCGGACGGTTGCGCGGTTGCTTCGGCCATGAACGCTTGGACGCAGCGGGGCCGGTCCCTCCGCAGTCCGCCCATGCATAATGCTCCGCCCCCGAGTCCTCAGGTTCCCGCCATGACCAGGTTGCCCCACGCCGCCGCCGTACTGATCGCCGTCCTCTGGCAGGGGTCGCTCCTCGCGCAGGACGCCCCGCTCATGACCGAAGGCGCGCGCTACACGATGTCCTACGAACCCCCGGTCAGTCTGCGGGCGGCGGGGTTCGACTGGGACCATCAACTGACCGTGGCCCTGCCCGCGACCTACGGCGCGCTGCCCGAGAAGTCCTACCCGGTGCTTTGGCTGACGGACGGGCCGGGCATGATGCCGCTGGCCGTCGGGATCCTGAACCTGCTCGTCATGGGCAACCTCGTGCCGGAAATGATCGTCGTGGGCGTCGGTGCGCCGAGCGAACTCGGCCTGATGGCGTTCAGCCAGCGGCGCGCGGTGGATTTCGCCCCGCCCGGCGACACGTACTTCTACGGAGGATTCGCCGGGGAACAACTGGCGGCCGGAGCCCAGGCCGCGGGCTTCAGGGCGCCGCCCCAGCAGGCCGACCGGTTTCTCGCCTTCCTGATCGACCAGGCGCGACCGGCGCTCGCGGAAACGTATCGGTTCTCGGGCGACCATGGCCTGTTCGGGCACTCCGGCGGCGGCATGTTCACCGGCTACGCGCTCTTCGCCCGCCCGGGAGACTTCGGCAAGTACATCATCGGCAGCCCGTCCATCAACGCCACCGACCGGGCGGTGTTCAGGATGGAGGAGGCCTACGCGGACGAACACGACGACTACGACGCCGAGGTCTTTCTGGGCGCGGGGGAGGCCGAGATCGCCGATCCCAACATGGCGGCCTGGGGCATCGTGAGCGCGCCGGTGCTGCTGGCGGAGATCCTGAAGCTCCGGAACTACCCATCGCTGGAGGTCACCACGAGGATCTTCCCGGGCAAGGATCACTTCACCGTGGTCGCGGACATTCTCGGCGAGGGCATCCTCGCGCTCTGGGGAGACGAAGTGGAGGCGCCCGGATCGGCGTTGGACGACGTGGATTGGGAGGACATCTCGCAGGAGTAACGGCGGCGGTGTCATGTCTGCCGGTTGGGGTTGGCGGCCCGCACTGCGTCCACCCGTCCTGTGCGCCCCCTCCTGCCCGGACGGGCTTCCCCTGGTGTGGGCGCACGAACGCTTCTCGTGGATGTCGGGTGGAGAACGATGACTGAACTGTTGCGATGCCATGTGCGGTTGGCCGTGGCGATGGTGGGCGCGCTGGTCCTGTGGGGCTGTGCGGAGTCGGCCGATGCGCCGGATACCGATGCGCCGGATGCCGACGCGGTGGCGGAGTCCGTGGAGGCGTCGGCCGCCGTGGTCGCGCTTGCGGACCGGATCATGGCGGACCTGACCGACGCCTCGGCCTCGCTGCAACTGCTCGAAGGGCGGCGCGTCCTGGCGATGGACGACAACAGCTTCGCCTACGTGGAGCGGGAGGCGGCGAAGGCCGCGGCCGCGCTCGACGAACTGCGCGTGATCGACGAGTCACAACTGGGCGACGACGACCGGATCACCTACGCGATCCTCGAGGGCGTGCTGCAGG
>JAPPHP010000260.1 GCA_028821035.1 Gammaproteobacteria bacterium
GACCAACCTCGGGACGGTGCGCCCCGGCGACCGGGTCAACGTGGAACGGTCGTTCCGCATCGGCGAGGAGGTAGGCGGTCACATCCTGTCCGGGCACGTCGCCTGTGCCGTAGCGGTCAGCGCCGTCCGGCAATCCGAGGGCCATCGGCTGGTCTCAGTGACGGTCGGCGAACCCTGGCTCCGCTACCTCATGCCCAAGGGGTTCATCGCCCTCGACGGCGCGAGCCTCACGATCGCCGAGCTGGATCGCGCGAGCGGTACGGCGACGGTCAGCCTGATTCCGGAGACGCTGGCCCGCACGGGACTCGGCGACGTGACGGTCGGCGATCGGCTGAATCTCGAGGTCGACAGCCGGACGCAGGCCGTGGTGGACACGGTGCGCGAGGTGCTGCGCGACAGCGCGTGGGTGCGGGAGGCGCTCGCGGCCGACACCGTCGGTTCCGGGTCGTAGCTTTTTTGGGGTAGAGGGGAAGGCAGATGACGTTGGCGTCCGAAAGGTGCGAAGCGTGTCGACCGGATTCGCCGGCCCTCGACCTCGACGAGCGGCGAACGCTCCTCGAGCAGGTGCCCGGGTGGGCGCTCCAGACCCGGGACGACATGCCCGTACTGACGCGCACGTTCCTGTTCGGGGACTTCGCCGGCGCCCTCGAGTACACCAATGCCGTCGGCGGGCTGGCGGAGGAGGCGGACCACCACCCGGAGATCGTCACCGAGTGGGGCAGGGTGCGGGTCACCTGGTGGACCCACGCGATCGGCGGCCTGCACCGCAACGACTTCATCCTGGCGGCGCGCTGCAACGAGATCGCGCCCGGGTGAACGCGACCGGGGAATCCCGGACGAGGTCGGTCGACGGCGGGGCCCGGCGCGGATACCTGCGCGAGCTGGGCATCGACATCTGGGTGCGGCGGGACCGGCGGCACGCTGCACGGCCGGATGACGTCGGTCACCTCCGCGGGGAGGATGCGCCGGCAGGCAAGCCGGAATCGGCTGCGGGAGATGCCCCCGTCTTCGACATTCGCGGGTTCCGGGTCGGCCGGGTCCTGGCGCTGTTTGACGCGTCCCTGTGGCCGCATCGCCGGTTCTTCCTCGACGTGGCCCTCGCGATGAACGGCTGGCGCGGCGACCGCCGCGAGGAGGTGCGCTTCGAGTGGCCGCAGCCGCTGTCCGCCGGTGGCGGCGAAGAGGCGGCCGGCCGGGCCTTTCGGGCGTTCGTCGCCGCCCAGTCGGGAGACGACGGCCGCATCCTGGTCGTGGGGAAGACGGTCGCGGGGCTCATCGGGGAGGAACCCCCGGGACCGGTGCTCGCCGTCGACCAGGTGGTCCACGGGGCCGACAGGCGGGAGCTGTGGCGGCGCGTCCGGAACCTCCGCTGATCCGGCTCGAACGGATGCGGTTCTCGGATGTCGAGGCCGTCGTTCGCATCGAGCGGACGGCCTATGCGTTCCCGTGGACCTCGGGCATGTTCGCCGACTGCATCGGGTCCGGTCACGAGTGCTGGGTGGCGCGGGAAGAGGGGACGATCCTCGGTTACGCGATCCTTGCGGCCGGCGCCGGCGAAGCGCACCTGCTGAACGTCTGCGTACGCCCGACGCGGCGCCGGTGCGGGCACGGCACCGCGCTCGTGCGCCATATGATCGATCGCGCGGCCGGCTGCGGCGCGCGGACGCTCTTCCTGGAGGTGCGTCCTTCGAACACCGGCGCGCGGCGCATGTACGAGGACCTCGGGTTTCGCGAGGTGGGCCGGCGGCGGAACTACTATCCCGCGGGGGAAGGACGCGAGGACGCGGAGATCCTGGCGCTGTCGCTTGCCTAGCAGCCTGTCTAGTCGGCTGCGTCGGTCCCGACGTCCGGCCGCATCGCGGCGATTCGCTATAATCCGCCGCTTTTCGCGGCCCCCCAACGCCATGTCGCTGTGCGAGGCAGTCCAGAGGCGCCGAACGTTCGCCATCGTCTCGCATCCGGATGCCGGGAAGACGACGATCACGGAAAAGCTCCTCCTGCACGGTCAGGCCATCGCCCTGGCCGGCACGATCAAGGCACGCAAGTCGCGGCGCCACGCCACCTCGGACTGGATGGGCATGGAGCAGGCGCGGGGCATCAGCGT